>DAOTUO010000210.1:0-5934 GCA_034436595.1 Anaerolineae bacterium
CAATATCTGAGCCAGATAAATTGCCCACGCTGTTGGTCAATTGACCTTGTTGGCAGGTGGTGTCATACACGGTGAATATTGGCGGTGCGAAGCTAACATCCACATTAAATGTCACAGAAACAGAACGCCCCAAACTATCCACACCATTGAGGCTCGCCGTATAACCATCTGAATATTCTGGGCAAATCACATTGAGCGATGCCACATTATTCACAATAGTCTCGACACTCATCGAAACCGCCCCAGCAACAGGTGTCACTCTCACCAAAGTCGCCCCCTCGTTGGATGTATAGGTGGCAGAATGATTGAGTTGTTGCCCTTCTACGCACGACAAATCGGGGACAGTTAGCCCATAGATGGATGGTGGTGGCACTTCTGGCGTGCCAACAGGCGGAATATCGGTGATGATAGGCACTTCTGCGGTGGGAATGGGGTCTGGCAACGATAATGGGTCTGTAATCACATTGGGATTAGACAGCACATCAGGTTCTGACAGATTATCCAGCAACAATTCACCATCCAACGGAAACTCATTCAAGAGAACTTGATTAGCGTTGATAAAATCGAGCAATTCATCGCTAATCGGCGGTTCTATAAACACATCTGGCTTAAAGCTGATGAGGTTGTTATAAAATGTCTGTGCATTGGGATTTATCTGGCTAATAGATAAATTGGTGTCGTAGGTGATGGATGTCCCCGCCACACTGGTCGCCACTTGGTCGGCAAATGTGCCACGAACACGGGCGCGGAGAATGCCTTTTAGCACCTCAGATGACCAGCTACCCGGACGACGCTTGGCGACTAGCCCCACCACACCGACTCTATCGCCTTCGGTAGATGTAGATTCAATATCGTCACTGGCTTCCCGCCAAAACATCACCGCATTGGGCGCGAGTTCAAACTCCACGCCATTGATGATAATCATCACAGGCATATCACGCGGAGCGAGGAGCAAAACACCATGCACCAGATTGGGGTCATTGGGCGCACCATTGAGGAAAATATCAAATACGTTCATCATTGCGCCATCGGTACTACGATTTTCCACCGTCACTCCGCCAAATACCGCCATCACCAACCCACCCGTAGCCTTGTTGGGCAAATTGGCTTGAATATTAAACAATGCCACACTAAAAGGGTCTATGGTGCTGTTATCCAGCAAACCAACATCCACCGCTTGTAACCCATCAAACGGATTGACCACCGCTTGGGCAGAATCTATCCGTTTGGCGTTAATATCGGTCTCGGCATAGGTGATATTGACTGTTCCCTCGCCCACACATACCGTATTAAACGGCATATCGGCACAAGTCGCTTGGGATTGGGTGAGGGCGGCTTTGGTATAGGTAGAAAGCACCCCGCCAGACGATAAAATCACCGTTAGGCGTGGGGCAAATCCATCCACAAGGGGTTCAAAAATAGTGCGATAGGCTTGTGCAGAGGCTTCACCCAGTGGGGTTTGCACCCGTATGGCATAGACACGGCTATCTATTGATGCGGTATAAATCCGACCCGCTAATTGTTCCCCATTCACCTCTTGGGTAAAACCCGCCACTTGCCATGTGCGATATTCGCTAAAATATGCCCGAATTTGCACATCACCAGCAGACGGGGCATATTGAGCCACAAGGTCATTGAGCAGGGTTTGGGGCGAATCGGCTCTGAGGCGTGCTATAGCGACTGTTGTATTGGGGGATGCAGAATCGGTATAGACGCGCCAATCGCCATCATCAGTCCTCCCCCATGTGGTGGGAACAGCATAAGCCAAGCCATTGGGGAATTTATCGTAGTGCCATGAGCTAAGGTTGGGTGGGCTATCAAATAGGCGGATGCTATCACGCATACCTACAAATGTAGATGTGATGGTATTGGTATCTGTGCCATTGACAATAAAGACCACCCCCATACCGCCTTGTGCCGTCTCTTTATAGACAACGACACCGCGCCCACGCCAACCGGGGCGCTCTGCCCATGTCACATCAAATTGCAAAGCGGGGGTATCGAATAGGCTAAGGGATGTGGCAGGCGCAAATAAGCGTGCATTGTAGGCTCTGGTAAAGACATCCAAAATTTCATAGGTGTTGCCCGTCATCGGGATGCTATACACCAGCATTTCTGTATTGTCGTTGGGTGCAACTGTATACAAAATATCTTGCAAATCTGTCACCGATTGCCATGTAGCAGGGTGTTGATAGTTAATGCCCAATTCGAGGTCGGTATAGCCCACAAATTCTTCGCGCCCCGCGTCCGATGTCGTAATGGTGATGGGTGTGGATGCAAATCCACTGATGCCACTAAAGGTCTTGACCAAAAATCCCATTTCATAATTGCCAGCAGGGACATCACTATCTACAAAGGCGATGCCATTTTCGCCCCATGTATAGCTATTACCCGCCTCTGGTTTGACATCGCCATCGGACATAACGACATAACGATATGCCACAAATTCCGCGCCAGTAGGGATGGTGATGGGCGCGACCACGCCGAGCGAATCGCTCCGTGCGACCACCTGCTCCACATAACCCAATGGGTTAAATACGACTGCCACCTCCACCCATCGCTCAGTATCGGGGATGCGGAAGCGTCCCGCAAGGGTGGCTAAATCGGCGGTTTTGACCAGCAATTCGTTATGTGCGACCACACCATCGGTTACAACGGGCAAATTAAATGGTTGCCAATTGAAATAAGACAAATCCAAGCCAGATTTCCATGTGTTCAAAAATTCGGTTTGTCTCCCAACGGTCAATTCGGTGAGGATTGGCGTGGACATGAGGCGAATTTTTTCGCCAGATTCGGTGAGTTGGTCTACCGTGAATTGTCCTTGCGATAATCCACGTCCCACCACTTGCAAGCCCACCACAGGCGGATTTTGCGCGTTGGCAATCTCTGGATAGGCGGTGGTGATACTCACTTCTGGGCGGATGGGCGGATGATAGGTGAGGATAGAATCTTCCATCGCCCACAAGCGGGGCATGGTGCTGTTATAGTAATTGGCGAGCATTTCTGCCCATTGTTTGAGGGGGGTATCGTTAAAATAACGTGAATCGAAGTCTTTGCTACGGCGTGGAAAATAGATGCTATAGTACGAGGTATAAAGCCGTGCATAATCGGCGGCGCTCCCATAGAGACGGGCATCCTCTAGGGCGCGTAACACCTCACGGGCGGCGCTAATGATGAGTGCATCGGCACTATAGGCGATGATTTGGCGCATAAAATGACCCAAATCCACATCATAGTCGTTATCTGAACCCAAAAATTTGGCATAAGTATAGGTATTAATGCGGGCTTGTCCCAAAAGTGGCGCATAGGCAAGTGGGTCGCTATTCACCAAACGGGCAAAGGCTTCTGTGGCACGGCGCACATCTGCCATTTCGTCCATCTGGGTGGATGCAAAGGTCATATAGCGCGAATCTGGACGCTCACGCAATAAAATATCGCGTTCAATATAGGTATTGACCAGTGGCGAGCCAATTTCATCGAGGGTGATATTTCCCTGAATCAATTCGGTGAGCAGGGTCATATCGAGCGCGGGGTCAATGACAATTTCGGGTGAGGCGAGCGAATAATCAAAATATCGCGCCATAATGTCGTAATATTCGACACTGCTCATGAGGCACGCATCATTGATGAGCAAATCGAATTGCCCAATCCCTGTGGCTTGTTTGACCACCCGCATGGCTTCATCCAATTGGGGTAATGTGATGATAGACCGTGTGGTATCATCTGTAATCACCCCACGCCATCCGCCCCCATGCCCACCAAAGGCGAGGGCATATTGGTCTGCGGGATAATGTTGAATGCCCCATGTCATAAAACGGGCGAGTGTCTCGCCACTGCCTGTATCGGTATCACCCAAATCGGCTAGGGCAACCGAGTCTATGGTCGGAACAGGCACAGCGCCAAAATCGCCCGTTGTATTTTGGGTGACTTCATACAGACGCGCCCCTGTCCATCCACCGTTGGCATCGGATAAGCCATAGCGGTCTAATAAGGCGATGATACGGGTATTTTCGGTGCTACCTCCTGCCCGTTCAAATTCGACCAAATCGCTCATGAGTCCGGTTTCAAGCGTAGAGTCGCCACCGTAATAGACCAAAATCGTCCATTGGGCTTTGGATTGAATCGGCATCTCTGGAAAACCCGCATTAGCAAGGGCTTCTGCGCTCACATCATACACAAGTCGTTCTCGTGTTTGGGCATCGGTGGTGATAATGAGGTCATACTCACCTGTGCTATCGCCTCTGGTCACATTATAACGGGTGGCAATGACGGTATAATCGCCTGCGGGGACGAAAATTTGCCCAATAGACGAATTGGTATCGCCACGCACACGGTCATCATTTTCTGCGATGATTTTACCCGCACTATCCACCAAATAGAGATAGGCATCGAGGTCGCCAGAGGTGGCATTGAGGTCTATGGTGATAGTGGTGGCAAGTGGGATAGAGAAGCCAATTTCGACAAACGGGTTCTCATTGTTAAGCGTGCCAGAAAATTGGTTAGGAGTGTCTTGTGCCAACGATATGGCAAATATAAAACTCATGATGAAGAGAAAAAAGAGGAAAATGGGTAGTTTTGTAAGGCGCATAGACATCATCCCTTTATATACAATTAGTTTTTTGATGATATACACTAGCATATCACACTGTAGGCATATAAAAAACGAATTTTTCTTTAGAAGTGTCGGGAAAATGTAACGATGGCGGGGTTATATCACCTAATCGGCTTATCGCAAAGACCATTACAATAAAAAGAGTTTATAAGCACAAAAGGACGGTACACATTCCATGCGTTATAAAAAATTAGCCGATAGGAAGTTTATATGAATAAAGACCAATCTTTTTATGCGAGTTTACCAAAAAAGCGGATGGGGTCTGGTTGTCTTTTCTTTGATAATGAAGGCAAAGTCCTGCTATTAAAACCCAGTTACAAGCCAACTTGGGAAATTGTGGGTGGTATTGTCGAAAATAATGAGTCGCCCAAAACTGCCTGTGAGCGTGAGGTTATAGAGGAAATTGGCTTGCCTATCAAAATAGGTGATTTATTGGTGGTGGATTATAACAATTATCCCGATGACAACACCAAAACGGAGTCATTGATGTTTATCTTTGATGGGGGTGTGCTTTCGGCAGAAGAAATATCCAAAATCAAAATCCGAGAGGGTGAAATTTTGAGATATGAATTCTTTCCGCCAGATGCGCTTCCCAAAAATTTACAACCCGTTCTGGCGGGACGCATTATCATGGCTATCCAGCAAAAAACGAAGATAGGCGCAGTTTACCTAGAAAATCAACTGCATGTTTAGAAGCACATGCTAACAAATGGTAACGGACGGGATATAAGGCTTGTGCGTAGTTAAAAAGGCAAAATATGATAAAAATAGCGTGTATGTTACCTGCCAACGGGCGGTGAACCACCCATCTGACCCTCTGAAACCCCGTGAACGGGGTTGTTTTGCCTATTTTCATCACAAAAAATGGGTATGGCGTAGGGGCTTGCCATGGCAAGCCCGATTTTACGGTTGGTTGCGGGGGGTTTGCCATGGCAAACCCGTACATCATGCCTATCTGACCCTAAAAATCGGCAGACCAACCCCATTTATGGAGTTTTGGTCATATACGTAAGTGGTTCACCGCCTGCCATATCTACGCAAAATCATCAAAACAACTACGGACAAGCCTTATATCGCGTCCCTACAATCATATAACCGTGTTTGAGGGCGTAGGGACGGCATATATTATATGCCGTCCGCTATCACCCAACCTAGTAATGGAGAACCGAAAACAAATTCATAGGATTATGTCAATAACGCATCATTAACCGTGTTTTCACCCCACCCCCACCCCCCTCCCCAAAAAATTGGAGCGGGGGCTAAAACCTGCCCTAAAATGGGTTTCTCCCCCTTTCTCCACGCTGTGGGGATAAGGGGGCTGG
>DAOTUO010000211.1:0-11439 GCA_034436595.1 Anaerolineae bacterium
ACCAGTTCCATCAGTGAAGCATCGCTCAAATTGTCTTTGGCGGGCATTGTCCACCAAAAATCCCAGCCATAACCCTCATCGTATAGTGGGATGAGAATCCCCTGCAACGACACGGCAAAAATCGCTAATACATAGCCAAAACGTACGGGAAAACGCCATGCTTTAATGCGTTCTGGGGTTATCCATACACCTAAAATAATCGCCGTGGGCAAAATGAGCAATGGCACAATCGGGAACGATAGCCGATAGTGGTAGCTATACGAATAAAAATAGGTGATGAAATAGGGCAATGCCAGCGCCCCTGCCCACCCCACCAATGCCAGATTGCGCCACCCTGTTTGGGATAGATGGGCAAAGCCAAAATCGGCGAGGGTGCTGACCAAAATCGTTATCCCTATCAGAAAAAACACCCAATCCAAGCCCATCATTCGGCTAGGAGTGATAATGGTTGGCAAAACACCTAATGCGACAAAAATCATACCTACTGTCAGAAAAATACGATTCGGGCGAAACCGTGCTGGCGCGCTGAATAAATAGACAATCAGCACCCCAATAGCGAGTAATATCCAGCCAAATTCACCCGCACTCCGCACGGCTTCATCGAGCCAATACGATTGCGGGAAGGTAATCGCCGAGTGTCCATAGACGATATTCCGCACATACCACAACGCCCCCAATGGCAAACAGGCGATGCCCATGAGCAACGCCACCATAAAGCGCGGGGCAAATGCTTGCCAACGCCGTGTGCGAATCGCTTCGATAATCACTACCACCACCACACCCCATATTAATGCGCCGCCAGTCGGTTTTATCCACATCAAAATGCCCAACCACGCCCCCGCGAGGAGGGCATAGCGATGACGAAGCGATTTATTGGGTTGAATCCATGCCATGAGGAAAAAGGCGCTAGAGGCGGTGAAAGCGAACACCTGCGGAATTTCTAAATCACCGATGCGCGTCCAAAATCCAAAATGGGGATAGAGCGCCCAGATGGTCGCCAAAATAATCCCTGTACGCCGATTGACCAGCCGATTGCCCAGCACATACGCCGCCAAAATGCTTCCCACCTGCAAAAATGGCAATACGGCGCGTGCCGCATGGTCGTTGATGCCCCCTGTGACGATTTGGGCAAAGGCATATTGCAGTTGCAAAAATTGGGGATAGTAGCCGATGTCAGTGGGGATAAATCCGAGTTGGGTATAAATCCGCGACTGATAGCCATACACCCACAATTCATCATACCAGCCGAAAGCCGTCCATGAGGTCATCACCCAACGGAGGATAGTCGCAATAATAATGAGAAAAATCAGGAATTTTTCATCGGATGCCAAGCCGATTTTGGGCGATTTGGCAGGGGCAGGGAATTTTTTTGCCAGCCGATAAATCTGAAACCACCATGCAACGGCAAGCATACACACCATCACTATCAAACGGCTATCGAGTTGTGATGTCCCACCAATAAGACGATTCACCTGTGACTGCATGGGATTTAGCGGGTCGCCAGCCGTGAAATTGGTGTTTTGCCCCATTGTCCCCAAAACAAACAGGATAACGGTCAGGATAGATGCGCCAAAGCCGATGGCGCACATTATCACAAGCGGTCTATCGCCCCAATCTTTGCGCGGCAATACCAATAATGCAACGGGAATCCCCACGCCAAAATATACGAGGATGAGCGCGGGCAGGGCGTTGAGGGTGGATATAAGCCAATGAGGAGTCATATTAGTTATCAAATCGCTGTGCCAATACCAAGACAAAACTACCCGATGTATTAGGGTTGTTTTCCCCAAAATAACGGGTGGCGCGGATATAATAAATGCCAGTGTAACCCAATGTAAAGCGGTCTATACGGGCGTTATTCGTCCCGCCACCGCTATCATCATCCGCCGCCAGAATGCTCACCTGATTTTCTGTGTATAATTCAATATATGGGTCTAAATTGCCCTCTACTCTATCCATCGTAAGGCTAATCACATCACCCACTTCCCCATAGAAGGTATACCACACATCAGAGGCGATATTATCTATATTCCCTGTGAGCGACACACCATATAAAATCCGCCGTGCATCGGATGACACTTCATCAAACGCATTCCCCTGCGATTGCAATTGCAGGCGGAATCTGCCATTGGTTGTGCCTAATTCGCGTTCATAACGGGTGGCGATGAGGTAATATGTCCCTGTGACGGGAATCCGAAAATCGCTGATGCGCGAATTTTGGGTTTCATTGCTTATATCATCGTTACTGGCGATTTCTTGCAAGGTGGCGCTGGCGAGTGCGATGAATGTATCCAGATTGCCATCGAGACGCGACATGCTCACCGTGATGAGGTCATTTTCGCGGGCAGAAAAGCGATAATAGCGCACAATCTGATTGTTGTTAATTTCACCTTCGACCGTCATATTAAAATCAATCGGGATTGCGCCCAAAACCGAGTTCCCAATGCCACTATTTTCGGCTTCGGTGATAGACAGCGAAAAATTTCCGGTGCTTTGTCCTGCAATAAATCCATAGCGGGTCGCTTGGATGTAATACGTGCCATCAGCGGGGATAAAAAAGCCTTCCAGCAGAGACAACGAATTATCTGAGCCAGGGACATCATCATTTTCTATCAAAATTTGGTTGTTGCTGTCTATCAGGCGGATATAGGGGTCTAAATTGCCAGAACGACGGCGCATGGTGACATTAATAAGGTCGCCCATCCGCGCACGGAAGCTATAGAACACCTCTGGTTGTTGGCTGTCTATCACCTGAAAAACAGTATCGCCATAGCGCAAAGCACACCCAAATCCAGAGCCATTGCCAATGCGCTCAATAATCAGTTCATAATTGCCCGCCGTTGTCCCCATACCATAGCCAAATCTGCCAATGATGAGGGTATATTGTCCCGTATTAGGCATGGCTAAGGCGCGGATATGCACGTCCTCATTGCCATTAGAATCGTCTTGATAGGTCAATAGTGTGCCATCACTGTTTAGCACACTCACCACAGGGTCTAGGTCGCCTTGTGTGGCGGTGACTTTGATGGAGATAAAATCACAGCGTAATGCCTCAAAAAAATAGGTGTTTTGGGGTGAATTATTATCAATGCGCCCCGTTATAATGGCGTTGAATAGCACCAATTCCGCCTCATCCGATTGTGCAGAAAGTGGCGTTATAGTAATGAATACGGTTAGGGAGAATAACAATAGGCGTAAAATTATCATAATGGGCATTTTAACACGGCATGGGGCATAAAATCACGGCATGTGTTCCAGATAGATGGTATAGCGTAGGGCAGAATTTTGGATTTGTGGGGTAAATTCCATGAGAAACGGCATATCCATCTGTGGGGGAATGGTAGGAATTTCTAATATCCGATACCCCGCCACATGGTCATAGGTATCGTATAGGGTGATAATCATCCGCACACCACCATTCGTTGTCTGTTCGGGCGAATTGACCAATTTGCCACTGATACGATAATGCCGATTGTTGTCGTATTGATTGATGATGTCGCGCAACATCACCGCAGGCGGTGTGGCGATCTGTGTGATAGGGGTCAGATTGACCACAGACACGCGCACCATCCCAAAATTCTCCGCAGAGATATTATGGGTTATATCAAACCGCACATGATAAGGCGCAGACCCCTCTGGTGGTAAACTATGTTGCAAAAGGGCGATTGCCTTTGAACTAAGCGGTGCGCCATCGTCCCGAAATAATTCGACTAGCACTTGCACATCCTTAAACCCTGTATGATGCGGGTTATTCACCACACCCAAACACAAAATACCCTCTGCTTGGTTATCGTAACAGATAGGATTTGGTAAACTGAGGGTGATGCGCTGTTCATTGGCGGAGGGTGGGGTCATAGATGGGCGTGTGGGGAAAAAACTGGCTGTCGCCAAGCCCAAAGCGGTAGGCGATAACGCTTGCGAGAGATAAACGGTGAGGGTGATAGATGGCATGAGGGTAACTGTCGCTTCTGGGGCGATAATTTGCCCCGTGCAACTCATCAATAATAACATGATGACAAACATGACTATCAACAACCGCCAATCAAAATCACCCATTGGCACGTTTTATCCCTCATTATCCCAAGCATTGGGTTTCTTATCCCACATTATAACGCGGATTATATTTTAATGCGCGGGCAAATAGGGTAAATTGGTACGAAATTGGCATAAAAAGGAATTTGGTCATGGCAGAAAATTTAGAAACACAGGTTGGTCGGCTTTTATTGGCACAAGGCAAAACAATTTGCACCGCAGAATCATGTACGGGCGGGTTGGTGGGGCATCGGCTTACCAATGTGTCTGGTAGTTCCATTTATGTCTTGGGAGGGATAATCGCATACGCCAATGCGCTTAAACAAGCTATATTGGGTGTTTCGGAGGACACACTCATCGCACACGGGGCAGTGAGCGAAGCGGTAGCAGGCGAGATGGCATTGGGCGCAAGGCGGTTGTTGGGGGCACATATTGCCGTGAGTATCACAGGGATCGCGGGACCAAGCGGGGGAACTATCCAAAAACCGGTTGGACTTACCTATATCGGCTTGGCAGATGCCACAGGCATTTACGCCGTCAGACAACATATCTGGTCGTTTGACCGTGAGGGAAATAAATCTGCCAGCGCCGATGCAACGTTTATGCTGATAATTGAATATCTACAGAAATGACACCAAAATTTGACAATGAACTTATGTTTGGGTTACAATATAGAACAATCATTCCGAACATAGATATTTGTCATCGTGATGGTGATTTAGTCAAAAGGAAATATGATGAAAGACTTTGAAAAACTCTCTGAACGGCAACGCAACATCCTCTATTTTATGGATCAATACATGACTGAGCATGGCTTTCCGCCAACCATTCGTGATATTGGTGGCGCAACTGGTATAGATTCAACATCGGTTGTCAATTATAACCTGAATAAATTGGTAGAAGCAGGCTTTTTGGAGCGCGTTGCCTCTAAATCACGCGGGTTACGGCTGATAAAACCAATTCCCAATGGGCGCAATGTGATGGTACGCTCTAGCGATAATCTTTTGCGTATACCAAATGTCGGCACCATTGTCGCGGGTCAACCTGTGAGTGTTGAGGTGGATGTCAATTATGAAAACGCCGTAGAAGTGCCACAGCAATGGCTTGGTGGTGTAGACCCCACAGAGGTGTTTGCGCTCACGGTTCATGGCGATTCAATGATAGATGCCATGATACAAGATGGTGACTTAATCATCCTTCGCAAAACAACCACCGCCAAAAACGGTGATATGGTCGCTGTATGGTTGGATGAACGCAACGAGACCACGCTCAAATATTTTTATGATGAAGGTAGTCGGATTCGTCTGCAACCCGCTAATCCAACAATGGGTCCCATTTTTGTGGATTACCGTCATTGTCAGGTACAAGGTAAGGTTTTGTCGGTAATGCGCCGTCTAAAATAACAGCTGTATTAATCTGTTTCAAAAACCACGCTGATCTTTGTATGAGATGATACTGATAGAGGCATATTATGAATGCTCCTCTATCAGTGGTTTATGAACAATTCTGTTTTATTTTAGGAGAATTTTGGATGACCGAAGAATATGGTTTACCCGTTGGGGCGACATTACCCAATTTTAGCGCCCACAATGATGAAAACATCGTCCATCAATTAAACTCACTCATGGGAGAAAACGGCTTATTGCTGGCATTTGTCTATGGGACATGGTGCGCCACTTGTATTCAAGCCCTCCATTCACTGACCCGCTACGCCCCACAATTACAAAAAGAAGGGGTCAATATCGCGGCGGTTCTCATAGATGAACCCAAAGAACTCTACAATTTCAAAATCAGTTCACCCCGCCCTATCTTATTCCCCCTGTTGGCAGATAAAGATGAGTCTATTCACAATCTCTATCAAGCCGATTCGGCAAAGGTCTATATGATTGTTGACCGCAACTTTGTGTTGCGTCACAAATTTGTTGATTTTGATGGCACACAAAAACCAAATCTCCCCACCCTATTAGCGGCAATTCAGGATATAATGCCAGTCACAGATAATTAATTTGGCATTATTTCTCATATAAAGGAGAACCGAAAACAAATTCATAGGATTATGTCAATAACTCATCATTAAACGTGTATTCACCCCACCCCCAACCCCCTCCCCAAAAAATTGGAGCGGGGGCTAAAACCTGCCCTAAAATGGGTTTCTCCTCCTTTCTCCACGCAGTGGGGATAAGGAGGCTGGGGGGATAGGGGTTATTTAAGCTGATAATTGACTTGAAAATGCTTATCCATTGAAATTTGAAAATCATTTGAATTCAAAATAGTTGTTCCATCAGTACATTTAGCCAACCATTGATGTATCCATTAAATGAAGAGACTGTATTGAGTTTTGAGATGGTAGAAGTTGCCGAAGAACTAGAATTTGCCGAAGGCACGGTGGCATATCTGCTCGAAATTGACACAGAAGCGGCATTTGCATCTGGCACATTTGCCGATACGTTTACAGGGTTTGCTCAATACGGCATTGATATGGACGAGTTGCTCAATCAGATGATGGAAGGAGCAGAATTACAAGTGGTGGTGTATTTGCTCGATGGTCAGCTCATTGGGCTTGAATCTGTCATCATATTCGATACCGAAATCAAAATATCTGGTCAAACCATGTCGCTTATGCAAACTGCCACATCTGTCCAAAAATATACCGATTTCAATTTTGAGCTAGAAATCGTTGCACCAGAAGAATAAAAATATCCTGTAAGATGGGTAAGGGCGTGATAGTGCGCCCTTACCGTCCCACATCACCCCAACATCACCATATCATTGCGATGCACCACATAATCCCCATAGGTATATCCCAAAATATCGGCAATTTTATCCGATTTGACACGGCATAATTTTTGCATATCTCCACTATCATAATTTGCAAGTCCACGCGCCAATTCTACCCCATCGGCATTACACACACGCACGACTTCCCCGCGCACAAATTCGCCCTCTGTGCGAATCATCCCCACAGGCAACAAACTCGCTCCCCGCGCCACCAATGCCTGCCCCGCGCCACCATCCACCACAACCGTCCCTTGTGGTCGGTCGGTGAGCATCCAACGTTTGCGCCCTTCCAGATGAGTGCTAGTGGGCAAAAAGCGCGTGCCGATGGCTTCTTTTTGGATAAAAAGGCGTAACAGCACATTTGGCTCATTGCCCGATGCGATAATGGTCACCACCCCGCTACGGGTCGCCAATTGTGCCGCCTCAATTTTGGTGGTCATGCCACCCGTCCCCATTTTTGTCCCCGCGCCACTCGCAATCGCAAAGGTATTGGCATCTATGCGAGCTACCTCTTGAATGAGATATGCCGCTGGATTTTTGCGCGGGTCGGCGGTAAATAGTCCTTTTTGGTCGGTGAGGATGACCAAGCACTCGGCTTCTAGTACACTGGCAACCATCGCAGACAAATTATCATTATCACCCACCCGAATTTCGTTGGTGGCAACGGTATCGTTTTCGTTAATAATGGGAATAATGCGCTCTTGCAACAACATCCCCAATGTATCCCGCGCATTAAGGTAGCGCCCGCGCTCACTGAGGTCGTCACGGGTGAGCAACACTTGTGCCACTGTGAGGTCGTATAAATCGAATAATTGGCTATACAGGTTCATCAGCCGTCCCTGACCCACTGCCGCCAACATCTGTTTGGCAGGGACAGATGAGCCGTAATCGGGAAAATTGAGACGTTCACGTCCTGCCGCCTGTGCGCCAGAACTGACCAAAATCACCTCATGCCCCGCCTGATGCAAATGTGCCAATTGTGTCACCAATTCCAAAATCCGTTGACGATGCAGGCGGGGCGTGCCACTGGTGAGGGTACTCGTACCGACTTTAACGACAATGCGCGTCATAAATGCCTTTCTTTATGGCAATGGCAAAAATTCGTAGTCAAATTCAAATATCCCATCTGTATCAGCCACATATTCGGTCATGCGTTGATGAGAAAGATTTATTATCTGCGAAACGATGTCATTGAACAAGGCATCATCCTCAACTTGCGCCTGAATGGTGGCATAACTATTGGGGTCTGGTTCAGACAAATTTTCTACCCATGCGGGGTTAAAATGGGTGGTGTCTAACATATACTGCAAAACATTGGCAACGATAGGCAGGTTATTGGGCAAAACAAAAATGGCATAGAGCGTGTCTAATGTCCAAATTGTGCCAATACCCGCTATGGGATAGGCAACCGTGACGGCATAATAATAGCCACTATACGTCACATCGTTGAGGGTACATTTGAATTGTATCTCACCAGGGCTATAGATGATGCCATCTACTTCTTCACGCTCATAATCATAGGTATTGGTGGTTTCGTAGTTCTCGCAATTGGGCATCACACGCACTTCTGCCAACAATTGCGCGGCTTTTGACCCTGTGCGAAATGGACTAATGGCGATGAAAAAGCCCGTATCTCCCGCCACAATATCCCCATCTGTCCAGCCTTCTGCTTCCATTTCGGGGGTGAGCAGAATACCCCATTCGATAGGCGTTGTCCCAATACCGATAAAATTACGATTATCTGGCGAGGTCACATTGATAGACAGGGATTTTATGCCAAAAATATCGGACATGCTCCCCGTCACCTGCCACCCCAATGGGATTTGTGTAGCAAATGCGCCTTCATTGAGGTCTTGCCACCACACAAAATCTACCGCTTCGGGCGGGACGGGGGGTGTGGGGGTTTCGGTTTGGGCGGTGGTCATCGGCACAAGTCCAATCATACCGATGAGCATTATCAACAACAGACATTTTTTCATCATCGCAAAAAACTCCTTAGAACAAATTATTTTATTTGCAGTATAATGGTGATTGTGATTTTGAGCAAACCGATGAGAAAAAATTATGGCATTTATCCCATCCCTACATATCCAAACCATCCTAAAAAATTTGCCCACCAAACCGGGTTGTTACCTCATGAAAGACAACGAAGGTAACATTATTTATATCGGCAAGGCAAAGCGCCTGCGCCATCGTGTGCGGAGTTATTTCACTAGCGCCCCAGAAAACGATCCCAAAACGGTGAAAATGCGGGGTTTGGTGGCAGATATTGACTATATCATCACCGAAAGCGAAGTTCACGCGCTTATCACCGAAGAAAATCTCATCAAACTGCATAAGCCTCGCTTCAATATTATGCTCAAAGATGATAAACGCTATCCGTATATTCGCATCACATGGCAAGATGATTATCCCAAAGTCGAAACGACCCGCCGTATCCTAAAAGACGGTAGCCGTTATTTTGGACCCTACTCTGCGATGTGGGCGGTGCAAGAAACACTCCGCACATTACGAAAAGCCTTCCCCTATCTGACGTGTGACCGCGAAATCACGGGCAAAGATGAACGGGCGTGCTTATTTGCCGATATTGCCCTCTGCAATGCCCCCTGTGTGGGACGTGTGACCAAAGGGGCGTATCGGGCGATGATACAAGATTTTATGGATGTATTGGGTGGCAAATCGGAGGGGGTTGTGAAAAAAATCAGCGATGAGATGATGCTCGCCTCTGAGGAACTCAAATTTGAGCGTGCCGCCACCCTGCGTGACCAATTAAAGGCAATCGAATTTATCACACTATCACATCGTGCCGTGAGTCCCGCCATGACCGACCAAGATGTAATTGCGATTGCCCGAGACAACAACGAAGCAGTGGTGCAAATTTTATTTATCCGCAACGGCAAACTCATCGGCAGTGATACGCGCAAATTGGATAATTCCGAAGATGAAACCGATGAAAATATCCTCAGCCAATTCATCACCCAATTTTATAGCGATGTCGAAGAAGTCCCCAACGAGATTATTTTGCCCAATGAGGTCGAAGAGGCAAAAATTATTGAGCGATGGCTCAGTGATAAGCGCAACACCAGCAAAGTACAAATCACCGTCCCACAACGGGGCGATAAACGCAACCTGCTTAAAATGGCGCACGAAAACGCCACTGATGCCATGCGAATGATGAAAGCTCAATATGAAGCCGATAGTGTGAAGCAAGAGGAGGCACTCGCCGCCCTGCAACACGCCCTCAACCTACCCCGCGTGCCAAATCGGATTGAGTGCTACGATATTAGCACCACACAAGGCACGGCGATTGTCGCTAGTCGGGTGATGTTTGTACGTGGGGTGGCAAAAAAGAGTGAATATCGGCGTTTTAACATCCGCACCGTCAAGCATAAAGGCAGTGACGATTATCAGTCTATGCGCGAGGCGCTCACACGGCGTTTTCAGCGCTATGCCGATACCCTGCAAAATCCCACCGTCCTACAACCCGGACAAGATGACCGTGATGAGACATGGCGCTTATTGCCCGATTTACTCCTCATAGATGGCGGTAAGGGACAATTAGGCGTGGCGGTGGAAGTGCTGGCACAATTTGACCTCACCGAGCGCGTGCCTGTGGCATCCCTAGCGAAACAATTTGAAGAATTGTATGTGCCAAACAATCCCACCCCTATCATCCTCTCGCGCACCAGCCCTGCACTCTATTTGGTGCAAAGGATTCGAGACGAAGCACATCGTTTCGCCATCACCAGCCATCGGCAACGACGCGGAAAAATCGGTATGGCAAGCCGTCTGGAGCAGATTCCGGGGATTGGTCCAAAAAAGCGCAAGGCTTTGCTCAAAGCCTTTAGCAATTCCATAGATGCCATCAAAGCCGCCCCTGTAGAGGAACTCATGAAGGTACAAGGCATTAATTTGGTCTTGGCGGAGAGCATCAAAGAACTGCTATAAAGGTGTTATATGATAAAATGCAAGCTACATAAAAACCCCCAAAAATGTCCGTAGGGGCTTGCCATGACAAGCCCTAAATAAAAGGATACCCACATGATAACCAACTATCCCCAACCCGATTTACGCCAAGGCATGTCTTTAGATGATTTTATGCGCCAAAGCCATCAACAGCCCTTTGAACTAATTAACGGAAAGAGACTGGATAAAATGCCAACTGGTTATTTGCACGGTGTTGTTTTACGCATGATCTTTCGTTTATTAGATACATTTGCCACACAATATGGATTAGGTGAAGTTTATCAGGAAATGACATTTATTTCTGAGGAACACCCCGATTGGGTACGAGGCTCACGGGTGCCAGATATCATGTTTTATGAGAAAATCCGCATCGAAAAATATCTGGCAACCGTTGTTAATAAGAGCCTACCACTGGCTATTGTCCCCGATTTGGTTATTGAAATCCTCTCACCCACCGACCAAATTTTAGATGTTCAAGATAAAACCAATTTAGATTTAGATAACGGAGTCAAGCTAATATGGCTCATTGACCCCATGAATCGCGGGGCATTGGTCTATCGCGCAGATGTCATGCGCCCGCAACGCTTTGGCACAGATGGCACACTCACGGCAGAGACATTATTGCCCAATTTTGCGCTTGAACTAGAAAAGGTGTGGGCGTAA
>DAOTUO010000212.1:0-11319 GCA_034436595.1 Anaerolineae bacterium
GGATAAGGGGGTCGGGGGGGATAGGGGTGCTTTTAAGGTGCTAACTTAAAGGTATTAGACTAAAGCCTTAAATCTGTCAGATTACCCTATTCTCCCTCGATACCATCGAGTTCTAATAAAAAGTCATTATCAAAAAGCCCACCTGTCGGCAGTTCTGTGCTAAGTCCAAAGAAAACCCCGCCAAAATTATTCACCGCAGTCCCTGCCAAATAATCTACTGCGATAATCGGCTCATCTGCCAATGCCACAGTCTCTCTTTGCACGGCTGGCAATAATAAGCCGATGAGGATGCCTGTGGGGTCTACCGATAACCCAATCAGGATGCTTGTGGGGTCTACCGATAAGCCGATAAGGATTTTTGTGGGGTCTACTGATAACCCAATGAGGATACCTTCTAAATTCACAGCAGTGTCATCGAGCCAATCCGCAGACGGAAAAGTTTCATATTGCGCCTGATACCAGCCAATGAGGATGCCTGTGGGGTCATAGTTTGTGGTGAAAATATCATCCACACATGGTTTTGGCTCTGGCAATGGCACATCGGGATTCACAATCAGATATTGCACCAGATAATTTTCTTCTAAGCGCCATTCGGTGCTATGTTGGCTAATAAGTTCCTCGCGCAACACGTCACAACGCGGATACGTACTAGAATCGCCAATTTCCGCTACCCCGCCATCGCCTACAGCGTCAATGACGATACCCTCTTCAATTGGGGGAAACTCTATAGCAGGGATTATCCACTTCCAGTAGCATAATGGTTGTGGCAAGCCCACCACATCCACACATTCTTCTTCTGGAATGGAGCCAGTAGATTGAACGGTGTTCTCGTATGGGATAATCCCAATATTAGGGATATATGTCAACCGCACCAAACTGCCACAATTGCCACCGACCACCACCGCAATACCATTCACCCAACCACCATCTAGCCGATACCATGGATTGCCGTCTAATAACACCACCCCATATATCGCATACAGGCTATACCTGTCAATTGTGCCGACAATCGGCGCATCTGGGTCTGGTAAAAGACGCAAATTCACCACTGATGTGTATAAAGTCGTCACATTACATGCACCAAATGGGATTGGTCGTAACGTATTTATTTGTGTGGTTGGCTCAACAGATTCTGGCGGAGGTTGTGGCTGGTCTACAGGACACCCCCGATTAAAATCGGGTCCGCCTTCTGTGGGACACGCATCAATATTATCCGATATGCCATCCCCATCACTATCTGGGCATCCGCCATATTGTGGCAATCCCGTTTGTTGTGGGCAAACATCCACGGCATCATTGAGACCATCCCCATCACTATCCGGGCATCCATCATTTGAATTGGGTCCGGATAAAGTCGGGCAGTTATCCTGACCATCGGGGAAACCATCACCATCGGCATCTTGCGCGAATACCGCGCTCAATCCAAAGACCAAGAGCATTAGCACTAATATCAGACTCGAATATATTTTTTTCATGGCAAATTCCCTGTAAAATTGTAATACAATTGAAAAAATCGTAACACATATTTGGCATCACAAAATAACCGCGATAGTTACATCTGTAACTTTTCGTAATGTCGCATAGCAAACATCGTTTTCGTACAGTGGACTTATCAAAATGAGCAAAATTGCACAAATGGTTTTATGGCGCGGTTTGTTACATGGGGTTATAATCAAATGATGAGTCAATAAAATAAATTTTTTTTGGGGACATAAAAAATTATGCCAGTACCACTTTTAGAGGGTATTCGTGCCAAGACCATCACCACCCCACGCCTAACCACCCGCGTGTTATTTAGTGGAGACGATTCTGGTACACCTGTTTTATTTTTGCATGGCAACAGTTCTTCTGCCACATGGTGGGAGCCTGTCATGCTCTCCTTGCCAGCCGCATTTTTGGGTATCGCCCTAGACCAACGTGGTTATGGCGATGCAGACCCATCCGCCAAAATTAATGCGCCCCGCGGTATGTCCGATTTTGCCGATGACGCGCTGGCGCTCATCAACACACTCGGTTATGAAAAAGTGCATGTGGTGGGGCTTTCGATGGGCGGTAGCATCGTCTGGCAATTGCTGATGGATGCGCCAGAACGCTTTTTATCGGTGACAGTGATTAACCCTGGGTCGCCATACGGATTTGGCAGTAGCAAGGATGCCACAGGCACACCCACCTACCCCGATGGCGCAGGCAGTGGCGCGGGATTGGTGTTTCCAGTGGTCGTTCAGCCGATGATAGACCGCGATATGGGAACAGATAGCCCGTTTTCGCCACGCAATCGGCTACGCGGGTTATATGTGAATCCTGCCTTTGTCAATCCGTATGAAGACCAATGGCTAGAATCGTTTTTATCTACCCATCTGGGCGCACAAGATTTTCCGGGTGATTATGTGCCATCGGCAAATTATCCCTTCACTGCCCCCGGTATATGGGGCGCGAATAACGCCCTCAGCCGAAAATACGTCCCAGACCTCACCCCGCTATACGCCAAAAATCCCAAGCACACCATTTTGTGGATTCGGGGCAGTCACGACACGGTGGTGTCTGATATGTCCATGCGTGATATTGGCACACTCGCCAAATTGGGCTTGTTGCCGATGATACCCAATTATCCGGGACCAGAAATTTTTCCGCCACAGCCGATGCTCGCCCAAACCCGCGCCGTACTCGAAACATACAAGGCGCATGAGGGCGATTATCGGGAAGAAATTATCATGGATGCGGGGCATGTCCCCTATCTGGAAAAATCAGACGCATTTAATGCGCTGTTACATGCCCATTTGCAGAAATAATGCGGTGCAAAAACATCCCCCATCCTGCACATTAACGCGGGCATGTAGGGGCTTGCCATAGCAAGCCCCTACATGCCATGGCAAGCCCCCACGCTATGGACGAGATTAATCCCTGTATGCGAAATATTCCACCCAATCATCATTGGGTGGCAGGGCAGAAACACCCAAACAGGTAGGTAAAACGGGTCATTATTGCCTGTCGTGCCGAAAAAAACAAACTGTATTTTATTTCTTAAGGAGAAATGGACACATGCGTAAATCTATCTTTTTGCTAATGACCCTCGTCATATTCGTGATGAGCATTGGGGTTGGGTCATCTGTCGCACAAGACGATGCACCGATTAAAATCGGCTTGATGGTAGACCAAAGCGGTCTGCTCACCATCTATGGAATTGAGCTAGAACTCGGCTTCAAACTCGGCTTGCTCTATCAATCGGGCGTGAATCCTGCCGATTTTGCATCTGTAGACGAAGCCCTCGCCGCCGTGCGGATTGCTGGTCGCCCAGTCGAAATTTTGGTGCGCGACAATGGTAGTGTGGCAGATGTCGCCCAACAACAAGCCCGTGAACTCATCGAAAACGATGGCGTGGAATTGTTGGTCGGTGCGCCTAGCTCCACAGTAACCATCGGCTTGCAACAAGTGGCGCTCGAACAAGAAGTGATGCTCTTTGCCGCCCCTGGTGCCTCACCCGATGTCACGGGTAAATTTTTCAATAAAAACACCTTCCGCGTTTGTCGCAATACCGCCCAAGATGCCTTTGCATTGGCGGCATTTGCTACCGATTTGGGCAGTGATTGGGTGATTATGGCGACCCAAAACGACTTTGGTCTGGGTTCTGCCGCCGCCTTCCAAGCGATTTTGGGCGCACGCGGTGTCAATTTTGTGCGTGATACCATCCTCATCCCACCCGATGCCACCGATTTCACCCCCTACCTCAATGAAGCCAAAAACAGTGGCGCACAAGTGCTATTGCCCGTGTATGCAGGCACAGCCAGCGTGACCTTGTTCCAACAAGTGGCAAGCCAAGGCGTGAACGAAGTCATGACCGTCATCGGCGCGTTTAATTCCAACGACATCGTTGCCGCCTCAGACCCCAGCACCATCGGCAGTGTGGCATATATTGTCTATCACTACACCTTCCCAGAAACCGCCGCCAATGACTGGCTCGTGGAAAATCACATCGCCTTGTTTAATGATGTGCCAGACCTGTTTACCGAATGTGCCTTTGCCACCGCCCAAGCGTTGGTCAATGCCCTGGAAGCCACTGGTGGCGACACCCTGCCAGATGCGATGATTCCCGCCCTCGAAGGCATGTCTTTCGATGGTCCAAAAGGCACATACTACATTCGCCCATCTGACCACCAAGTCATGGTGCCGATGTATATCGCCCAATTGACCAACCTCGACAACGCCGATTCAGATTTCTATGATTTGCTCGGCATAGTATCCGCATTCGATACCATGCCACCATGCCCATTCCCCTTCTTGGGTGATGCCGATGCCGCCGTGCGCGAAGAACTATCACCCCGTTGTGAACTCGATGCCGATTTCATGACCATGATGATGGAAATGGAAATGATGCCCGTCGAAACACCCGCACCCTGATTTTCTGATTTTTTCCCACTAATCCGTATGTGGACGGGGCATGTATGCCGTCCCTACGACCCATTACGGGGAAAAAGGGGATAAATCCATCAATATAGACCTGTAGGGGCTTGCCATGGCAAGCCCTATACACGGCAACTTAAAGATAAAACCATCCCCTATCCCCCCCGCCCCCTTGTCCCCACTGCGTGGAGAAAGGGGGTGAAAACCGTTTCTAGGCGAGGTTTTAGCCCTTCCCCATTCGATGGGGAGGGGGTGGGGTGGGGATAAAAAAACCTTATCTTAACGGTATTGGGCTTTGAGCCATAGGCGGGGCAGATTATCGAAATTAATTACGGATATGCCTTTCTGCCTGTCCGACTTAAAAACAGAAAGATATTTTTTCTATGAGTATTATTTTAGAGACCCATAATTTACGCAAGGCATTTGGCGGGTTGGTCGCCGTGTCTGATGTGAGTATTCAAATCGAAGCTGGCACAACCCACTCCATCATCGGACCCAACGGCGCAGGCAAAACCACTTTTTTTAACCTGCTCAGTGGCAAATACAAGCCCACCAGTGGCGTTGTTTTATATAAAGGAAAAGACATCACCACTATGCCCTTTCATCAACGGACGCATGTGGGCATTGGGCGGTCTTTTCAGATTACCAACATCTTCCCCAATCTGACGGTACTCGAAAATGTCCGACTCGCCGCCCAAGCCATCGGAGGCGATAGCTTTAAGTTTTATCGCAATGCCATCGCCTATAAGACCTATTATGCGCGTGCGCTAGAAGTGATTGCGCTGGTGGGGCTAGAAAATTCTGCCTATACCCTCGCCAGCACCCTCCCTCATGGGGGCAAACGCAAGCTGGAACTCGCATTGTTGCTCGCACCCAATCCGCAGGTCTTATTGCTCGATGAACCCACCGCAGGCATGGCATCGGAGCAAGTGCCAGAACTCCTGCATACCATCAATACCATCCAAAAAACGGGCGGGCAGACCATCGTCTTGGTCGAACACAATATGAGTGTGGTCATGGGCATTTCCGACAAAATCACGGTGATGAGCAGTGGCGCTGTTTTGGCAGAAGGCACACCCGCCCAAATTTCTGCCGATGAGACCGTGCAAAATGTGTATTTGGGGACGCTGTATGATGATTAACGGGGTTCTGAGGAGCAATTGATGACCGACATTCACTTACATATTGAGGGTATTCACACCTTCATCGGGCAATTCCACATCTTAGAGGGTGTGTCTGTGACTGTCCCACGCGGGAGCATCACCGTCCTATTGGGACGCAACGGCGCGGGCAAAACCACCACGCTCAAGAGCATCATGGGCATCACCCCGCCAAGCGAGGGGAGCATTATCTATAACGGAAAATCGCTTCGGGGGATGAAACCCCACAGCATCGCCCAATTAGGCATCGGCTATGTGCCAGAGCATCGCGCTATCTTCAAAGAATTGAGCGTGCGCGAAAATTTGGAACTCGCAGGGCGCAAACGGGGCGATTTGGACAAACAACGCGACTTTATCTTCACCCTATTCCCAGATTTACAACGCCTCTACGACTTGGGTGGTGGCAATTTATCGGGTGGGCAACAACAAATGTTGGCAATCGCCCGCGCACTTGTCCCACAAAACGATTTATTGCTGATTGATGAGCCAAGCGAGGGACTCGCCCCCGTGATTATTCAACAACTGATGGCGGCGATTAAAAAATTGGCAGAATTTAAGACAATTTTATTGGTAGAGCAAAATTTTCGGGTGGCGAGCAAACTCGCAGACCATTACGTGATTATAGATGAAGGACATAGTGTGCAGGCAGGTGCTATGGCAGATTTATTATCTGACCCCGCCGTGGTGAATCGTTATCTAGGGGTAGCATGAATACAAAATCGTTTTCATTCAATCTATCGAATCCAGTTGTCACCATATCCCTATTATTTGGGATGGTGTTTGCCTTTGGCATTTATGCCACCAGTAGCCCTAGTAGCGGTATCAACCCCAGTTTGTTCGGGATTACGCTCGTATCGGGGTTGTTTCAGGGGATGTTATTATTTTTGGTCGCATCGGGCTTGTCGCTCATTTTTGGGCTGATGGACATCCTCAATTTTGCACAAGGCGCGTATTTTATGATTGGCGCGTACATGACCTGGGATATCCAAAATTTAGACACGGGCGTTCCCTTCTTTAATAATATCGGTAGCGCCTTCCCAGACCCCAATATCCGCTTTTTGGTGGCGCTCATCATCGCCGTTGTCACAGGAGGCGTATTGGGATTTATCTTAGAACGCATTTTATTGCGACCACTCTATTCGCGCCCACTGTTTCAACTCGTACTCACCTTTGGCGTGTCGCTGATTATGCTCGAAATTATCAAAGCCGTGTGGGGGACAAATTCCAACGCATGGACATCCACCATTTGGCTCAATAGTGGCACATTTAGCATTTTTGGGCAACAAGACACCACCTATCGCCTGTTTGTGATTGCGGTGGGCGCGGTTATGATGATAGCCATCGCCCTTTTGTTACGCCGTACTAAATTGGGGATTATCGTCCGCGCAGGCGTGGAAGATGCCGAGATGGTGAGTGCATTGGGAATCAATGTGCGGGCAATCTTCACGCTCATCTTCACACTCGGATGCGCCCTTGCCGCCTTTGGTGGCGCGGTGGCAACGCCGTTTTTGGGGGTCAAATTTACGATGGGCAGTGAATTTTTGCTGGCGGCGATTGCGGCGATTGTGCTAGGCGGGCTTGGTAGCTATGAAGGCACAGCCATCGCCAGTATTTTAGTCGGATTTATGTGGAGCTTTACCCAACAATTTGGGGTGCGCCCCGATATTAACAACGGCATTTGGTTTAGTATCACACCCATGTTGTTGCTCACCATGATTTTACTCCTGCGTCCCAGTGGCATCTTTGGGAAGGAACGATGACGATGATGATAAATCCACCCAAATCGCGCACACAAGAGATACTTGATGTATTGTGGGAACACAAAGTCTATATCGTCATTGTCGGCTTGCTGGTGATGTTACCCCACCTCATCGGCTGGCTGACCGAATCGTCACCATTCGCCACCGCACGCGGGGCGACAGTTGTCCTGCGCGGACAATCGGGCGTGTGGCAAGCCATTTTCATCGAGGTATTCGCCCTCGCCATTTTTGTCATGAGCTATAACCTGATGTTCGGCTTCACGGGTGTGATTTCGTTTGGTCACGCCTTATTTTTTGGCATCGGCGGCTATGCGTTGGGCATCGTCTTGCAATTTGGTGGCATCGAAAATATTGATGTCGCATTTTTTGCGGGACTCGGTGCGGTATTCGGTTTGTGCATCGTGTTTGGGTTGTTCATTGGCTTGGTATCGCTCCGCCTGCGCGGGGTGTATTTTGCCATTTTTACATTGGCAGTGGCACAAATCGGCTGGTATTTTGTAGAAAATTGGGCGCTCACAGGGCGCGATGGTGGTTTTTCGATTAAAACCGTCCCCTCGTGGATAGATTCCATCCAGAGTCGCATCAACCTGTATTATGTGGCGTTGGTGTGCTTTGTGCTGGTGTTCTTATTCATCCGCCGTCTGGTGAATTCGCCCACGGGCGCGGTACTCAAAGCCATCCGCGAAAACGAAGAACGCGCCAAAGCCATCGGCTATAACACCCTCACCTACAAATTATTTTCCATCGTGGTCGCCAGTGTCATGGCGGGTTTGGCGGGTGTGCTTCATGGTCTGCTGAATAAACAAGGCATTAGCCCACAACTATTCGGTGTGAATTATACCGTAGATGCCCTGCTGATGACCATCATCGGCGGCGTGGGAACATTTACAGGACCCGTACTGGGCGCGACAGGCTTGCATCTGGCAGATGTGGCGTTCCGTGACCGCATTATCGAAATTGGTGGCGTGAGTATTCAGCTCAGTGATAGCTGGGCGCTCATTACAGGCTTGATTTTTGTGCTAGTCGTGTTAGTCTTTCCGTATGGAATCGTTGGGACATATTATCGCGTGAAATTATGGATAAAGAAAAAGACGACCTCACAAGCACCACCCGCCCCACCGCCCCACGGTTAGTCCGTTGGCGTACCCGCCTATTGTTGATGAGTGGGAGCGTGTTATTCACCCTCCTGCTCATCGAAATTTTTGCGCGGGCATTTTTTGATGTGTTGCCGATTGAAATTCAAAGCGAAATTCAAGCCGTGCAACAAGCCCCGTGGGACGACACCCGCCTCATCCCTGCATTGCCCTTCACACTCGATTTGGCGGTGCAAGCCTATATCGCACCGAATTTTACAGATTACCCTGTGCGTTGGGGCGATACGTCCTTCACCTTCACAACACGGGGTGTCGAGTGGCACCGGGCGGGGTTGCGTTCACCAGAACCGATATGGGCGATAGACGCGCTGATTATTGGCGATTCGTTCAGTTTTTGCTGGGTAGAAGAAGCGGATTGTTGGGCATGGAAACTGCAAACCGAATACGATTGGCATATCATCAACGCAGGGCAACCCGGAACAGGTACAGGCGCACAATTGGCGATGATGGGCGAAATTGCCGAGCCATACGCGCCACAACTCATTATCTGGCAGATGTATAGCAACGATAGCCAAGACGATTATGACCTCGCCCGTATGAATAACACGGTGGATGAATTAGGCACACCCCCGCCTGTCATATCGCCCCGCCCATTGGTCGGGTTAGAACGGTATTCGGTGGTCGCGCACCTCATCAACAACCGCCTTAATCCACCACCCGCCCCGCCTGTGATTCATACCCAAAAAATCCGTGTGGATGGGCGCACCCTCATGATTCCCAGTGGGGCATATCCCCCCGCCGATAGCACCGTCTATCCATCGGTGGCGTATGGCTGGGAGCAAAATATTGCCCATTATGAGGCAGGTTACGCATTTGCCCAGTCGCTAGGCGCAGAAATACTCATCGTCCTCATCCCTACCAAAGAGGAAGCCTATCGTGCCAAATTACCCGATGCTTATGATGCCGATTATTGGGCGATGGTGGGAGAAAGTCGCACCCGTTTGCTGGATGTATGCGAAGAAAATGGCTGGCATTGTGTGGATATGTTGCCGATTTTTGTGAGTGCCATTGCCGATGGTCAGACGGTGTATTGGGGCTACGATTTTCATTTGGATGTGAGTGGCAACGCGCTGGTGGCACAGGCGGTAGATGCCTATATCCGCGAAAATAATTTATTGGCGGGTCGCTAAATTATGTTATACTATGAAAAAATGAGACTGTGATGCAACCCCAAATGGCGCTTTTCTCTCCCATTCTCCGCGCTGTAGGGACGGCATGTAAGGCTTGTCCAATGCGTATATCCGCCCTAAAAAATACCATTGTTATTTATGAGCCATACCCATAATTCATGCCAGATAAATAATAAAGACGTTAGACAATCTTAATGATTCATTCACGAAAAGGCGATTATACTATTTATAGATTAGTTATATTTGGAGAACCAACATGACCTACAATATTATTTGGGCAGTGGAATCGCGGGTATTACTCACGACATTTGTCGGCAGAGTGACCAAAGACGATCTTCTCGCGTATATTGACGAAATGCGCGAAAAAATCAAAGAAGGCAAACAGCCTCTCTATCATATTAGCAATAGCCTACAACTGACCAAAGTGGAATTATCTCTGCCCGCATTATTTAGCCTTGTCAAATCGGTGGGGCTATATTCGGCATTGGCATGGCAAATAGATGTCAACCTCAACCCCACCAATAAGATGCTTGCCGCCCTATCTTCTCAGGTTATACGCTTGCGATCACGCACTGTCCCATCACTATATGACGCAGTGACATTTATCAAGAGTGTGGATGATTCTCTTGTAGATGCCACATGGCACATTCCCGCCCCAGAAGTGGTCGCACCATGACAACACAGGCGGGAAAAGTGGTGCTGGTCACAGGCGGAACAGACGGCATCGGCAAAGAGACGGCGCTCCGCATAACTGGTTTGGGCGCGGATGTCATCATTGTCGGGCGCAACCCTGCTAAAGCCGAAAAATCTATCGCAGACATCAAAGCCACCCACCCCACCGCCAAAATCACCTATTGGCAATATGATTTGTCGCTGATGAAACAGGTCAATCTGCTTGCTAATCGGGTGCAAGAAGTCTATGGCAAACTCGACACTCTCATCCATAGCGCAGGGGTGATGCTCCCACGCAAAACGATGACCATAGAAGGATTAGAGACCGTTTTTGCCGTGCAATATTTTGCCCGCTATTGGCTCACCACAAGGCTGATAGACAGTTTATCGGCAGAGGCACGGGTGATTAATGTGTCGGCAGGCGGGACAATTCCGCTACGGCTGAATATCGGCAATATCAACAGCGATAAATTTTATCATGGGGTCTATACGCTCATGCACGAATCGGTTGCCAATGATGTGATGACCCTGCGCCTTATGCGCCAACATCCACATATCGCTTTTTATGGCTATGGTCCGTTTTATGTAAAAAGTGGCTTGTTTGTGGATATGCCGTTCACGTTCAAACTCGCCACCAACACATTTGGGCGTTTGATGGCGACCACACCGCAACAAGCCGCCGAAGATGTGATGGCGTTGGCAACCAGTGACCGCCCTGCGGGGTTATATAGTCGCAACCTCAAACCCGTGCTACCCAATAAGCATCGGGCAGATGTGGCGCGTCAGGATGACCTATATATCGCCACCGAAAAATTGATTCAACAGGCATTAGCGACCTAATGGAACAACTATTTTGAATTCAAATGATTTTCAAATTTCAATGGATAAGCATTTTCAAGTCAATTATCAGCTTAAAGCACCCCTATCCCCCCAGCCCACTGCGTGGAGAAAGGGGGAGAAACCCATTTCTAGGCTTAGGGACGCGATTAATCACGTCCGTACAACCCGCTCCAATTTTTTGGGGAGGGGGTGAAAACACGTTTAA
>DAOTUO010000213.1:0-5651 GCA_034436595.1 Anaerolineae bacterium
TGCTTTTTTAACTACGGACAAGCCTTTAATCACGTCCGTACAACCCGCTCCAATTTTTTGAGGAGGGGGTTGGGGGTGGGGTGAAAACACGTTTAATGATGCGTTATTGACATAATCCTATGAATTTGTTTTTGGTTCTCCATAATAAGTTCCGACATCCTCATATTAAGGGCTTTGAGCGTATTTTCGGTAAATCGGTGTAGAATAAAACATCTAATGTGGAATAACGTTGGCAAAATTGTATGCCCCCAGTGGCTGACATACGAGGCTAACGCCTCTAGTACAGCCATTACACCACCTATTTATTGACTAACAACCATCAGTGACAATTGTGAGACATACCAATCAGTGGTCTTCAAAGATGACGCTGGTATACCTTACCCCTTTAGCAATTTGTAAAAAACCACTGTCCCTTCATAATGCCCTGCGCTACTGAGTGCGTATTGGGGGATAACACCCGCCCGTATATACCCCAGACGGTCATATAACTCACTTGCGACACTATCTTCTACAGTATCCAACACCAATAACCACTTATCCAGTTCACGCGCTTTTTGCTCAAGGAGCGCCAATAATGTTTTGGCAATGCCCCGATTACGAAAATCCCGATGCACCAATAATTTATTCACGTCCAGCCGATGATGTCCATTGGGGTAGGTGGCAAACCCCAATTGCACACTGCCTGCGACCCGATTATCAGAATCCAGCCCGATAAATAACACCGTATCCCCATTCGCAACGGCTTTTTGCACCTTATGCCAATAGCGGGTGGCATCTTCTGTGGAGAGGGGATGAATAAACCCAATAGATGCGCCATCTGCTACCGCATCTTGTATGAGGGCAATCAGACCTGTTTGGTAGGTGGGAACATCGTCTGCTGAGATTTGAAAAGTGCTAATCGGCATCTCAATTTGTCCTTTTGTGCTATGATACAAAACACCATGCTTGAAGATTACGGGTTATTTGGTTAAATTAGAAGGGTAATTATCCCGCGTCATTTATTGGCGCACAGCAGAGGAAAAAACGATGCACGCACGCAAAATATCCCTCATTGGCTTGTTGCTTCTCATCATAACCACTGGATGCACTTTATCTCTGGTGGATAGTGCCACCGACAATAGCACCGCCACACCATCGGTATTACCCGGTCAGCCACAGGTGCAAATTTTACCCCGTCTGGCGAATACTGCCTATCGGGAGGGTGTATTGGTCTATATTCTCGCCACTGTCCGCAATGCGGGGGCAAATATCACCCGTCTGGAAGTATTGGTGGATGGGGTGATTGTCGCCCAGCGCGATAATCCCAATGTGATGAATGAAGCCGTTTTCACTGTGCAAGAAACATGGTTAGCCACAGGCATTGGTGAGCGCACCATCACAGTTGCTGTATTGCGCTCCAATGGAGAACGTGGTGAAGATAGTATCCAGATTTCAGTTACCAATGAAGGACTTGCACTGGTGCCAGTTATCACAGAATCGCCCACAACCGATGTGGTCACAGCCAATACGCCACAAGTTGAGCCAACATCGCAACCGTTATCTGTCCCCACACAAGGCGGTGAGGTGATTCTCGCGCCACCACCGACAGAATCCGCCATAGTGGTAGACCCCAATGCGCCACAGGCACGTATTGATGGAACTGTCAATGTGCGCCGCGGTCCCAGCCAAGCATTTGAACCACCATTAGGGGTACTTCAGGCAGGGGATAGTGTGCCTATTTTGGGGCTAAATACGGCAGGCGACTGGTTTAAGATTGCCTATCAGGGCGGGGAAGCATGGCTATCGGCTGGTCTTAGTGTCGTGCGGGTTGAAGGCGATATTACCAACCTCTCGCGTGAGGCGGGTCCCGCCACACCAACGCCCTAACTGATTTATCTTATGCGAGAGATTATTTTCTTGCTACATAATGCTGACCTATCATATAGGGTAGCATTATTAGGTAAGAAATTGTTATGCGGATGCTTCAGGATGATATATCAAAAAATATCATCTTAGGATATCATCACATGATACAACCAACCAGCGCCATCGGCATGAAAACGATTTTGTACACCACTTATGAAGATGCCATAGACCGCACCAAAACCGCCCTTAAAGCCAATGGCTTTGGCATATTGACAGAGATTAATATCAAAGACACATTCAAAGCCAAAATTGATGTGGATTTTAGACCCTATATGATTTTGGGGGCATGTAACCCGAAACTCGCTTATCGCGCCCTTTCTGTTAGTGCAGATATTGGTCTGATGTTGCCCTGCAATGTCACGGTATCACAAGTGGGAGAGGGGCAGATAGAAGTGTCAATCATTGACCCTATCATGATGATGCGTGTGGTTGACCATCCCGATTTGCCCGCTATCGCCCAAGATGCAAAAGCCTTGCTTCAAAAGACGTTGGATATGCTCAACGCGGGCTAATTTATGTGCTGCTTGCTTCTGGCAAATCGGCATGAAAAATCAGCCTGTTTGGGAAAGATTCGATGCTTAATTTGCCTTGATGGAGTTCCATGAGTTGTTTGGCGATGGCTAACCCCAAACCACTACCGCCTTTATCTGCTTCTTGTGCCATTTGACCGCGCCAGAAGGGGGTAAAGGCATTTTTTATGTCTGCCGATTTCATCGCTTCGCTGGTATTGCTAATGCTGATGCGTACCCCATGCGGATGATGGTTTTGCACTGTTACCAAGATACTACCACCAGTAGGGGTATAGTGTAAGGCATTGCTGAGGAGGTTGTTGATGACCTGTTTCATCCGCAGTGGGTCTATTGGCACATGGGGTAGGTTTGGCTCAATTTTCCACGATAAATTTAATTCGGCATCGCCTGCCAATGGCAAAAAAGAGTCTAAAATGGGTATGATGAATAAGCTGATGTCTGTCGGTATTTTTTTCAACGATAACCGATTCGCCTCTGCGAGTGTGAGCAGGCGTAAATCCTCGACCAAATGCCCCAGTGTGAGGGTTTGGTCATAGGCGATGGCGACCCGTTCTTGTGTCATCGGATACACCCCATCTAGCATGGCTTCTAACTGCCCCCGCAAGACGGTGACTGGGGTACGGAGTTCATGGGCAATATCTGCCGCCATGCGCTGGCGCAAATCTTCCCCATTTTTGAGGGCTAGTGACATCTGATTAAATGAATGAGCGAGTTTTTGTATTTCGATGGTACCATTCATTGTCACTTGTGTCCCTAATTCACCATCCGATAGCGTCTCGATGGCGGTTGTGAGGGAACGCAGTGGACGCGATAACGCCCATGCTAATCCCACACCTGCCAAAATTGCTACTGTGGCACCAATCCCCCCAGTGATGGTAATGCCTTGTGATAGGCTGTTCAGAAAGGCTTCTTCTGCGATTCCTAATGCACGTTCCTGCCCCTGTCCCTGTCTTTGCCCCTGACCCATGCCGCGCCCTTCGCCATCCATCTCGCTGGTTTGGTGATGCAGATAATCCTCAAATGATGTTCGCGCAATGGTATTCATCGTCCACGCGAATAGGGCAATGGTCATCCCAATGACCACCAAGAAAGCGAGTGTAAACCGAATCCGTAGGGTATTCATTCATTCCCCCGCATTTTATAACCCACGCCATACACCGTTTCGATATAAATCGGCGCATGGCTATCGGGTTCTAGCTTGAGGCGTAAATTTTTGATATGCACATCTATGGTGCGTTCATAAGGGGCATAGGCTTCCCCCTGTAGATGTTCGAGGAGTGCCATACGGCTAAAAACCCGTCCGGGTTTGCTCATCAATACTTGGAGTAGGCTAAATTCGCTGGGTGTGAGGTCTATCAAGTCGCCAGCGCGTTTGACTGTGTGCATTTCCACATTGAGTTCAAGGTCACGGATGGTATAAATAGTCGTCTGGGCTTGCATTTCACCATAGGCACGGCGTAGCAATGCGCGGACTTTTGCGACCACCACACGCGGACTAAATGGCTTGATGATGTATTCATCCGCGCCGATTTCGAGTCCCATAATTTGGTCGCTGTCATCTACCCGTGCCGTCAAAAAAAGTAGAGGCAGGTCACTTTCTTTGCGTATGAGACGGGCGGTTTGCCAGCCATCCATTTCGGGCATCATCACATCTAAAATGACCAAATCGGGCTTTTCATGCCGAAAAATCAGGAGTGCCTCTTTGCCATTTTTGGCAGTGAATACCAAAAATCCCTCTGCTTTGAGATAAGCCATGAGGGTGTCTAGGATATGGGCTTCGTCATCTGCTATCAGGATTTTATATGTCATAAAATGGGTCTCCTTGCCTCTATTATACTATGTCCCCATCCAACAAATTGCCCCCTTTATCTAAGGGGGCAATCAAACAGAGGATAGGACTCGCTCAACCAGTTAGTTGAGGTAATTCTCGAAGGCGGGTAAGTGATGATTAAGTGACGCATCGCGCAGGTTGGTCACGACTTGCACCATATCGGGATAATCTGCCAATGTTGCCAACATCACATCATAAAGGTCAATATTGGCGATTTCGGCATCACGGGCTAAGGTGACTGCATCCGTATAGGTGGCGAGGGTGGGCAATTCTGGTGCTTGAAGTTCTGGCAATGCCACGCCATACCGCTCGAATAAGAATGCCCATGCGTTCATGTGTTGGGCTTCGGCGTTCATAATCATGCTCACGGGGCGTAATTCACCAAATTGGGCAACGATGGCGGCATAGGTGCTATAGGCATTAAATTCATCTGCATAGCCAGCAATCATCGTTTCAATTACGGCATCCGTGAGGGGGAGGTCAGATTTGGCGGGGAGCATGGTCGCCCATCCGCTCATTTGCATTTGATTAGTTGCCATCCCGTGATGATTTTGTTGCCCATGACGATTTTGTTGGGCTTGACCTGTACCATCGCAATTAAATTGGCAATTCCCATTTTGTTGGTTCATGTTGCCATTTTGATTGCCTTGCCCATTTTGTTGATTTTGTCCTGTTCCGTCGCAATCGGTTTGGCATGTGCCAGACCCATCGCCATTTCCGCGTCCGCGTCCGTTGCCACCTTGTGCATAAATCGCGCTGGCGCTGATAGCTAATAGCCCGATAACGATGATGGTCACAATTGCACGTTTCTTGTTCATGGTGTTCTCCTTATTGAATATCACTTGTTTATCTGATTTGTCACCATGATAGAAAAAGATTGTGTAGAACTCATGAAGGGGCTATGTTGAAAATTTAGGGATGATGAATCGCCTCACTCGCCCGTTTGAGCATGATTGCGAGTTCATCCCGCAATTGTGATGGATGATGGACGACAAACGGCACACCCAAGCCAGCAATATGCCCCGCAAACCAGCCCAATTTCTGGATAAAACAGGTGAACATTGTGCCGTTTTCTGTGGGGATGAGTTCTCCCTAATGATTTGGGGATGAGCAGAGATATATCGGCAATGGGCGCAAAAAATTCCACCTCTGCCCAATAAATTCCGGGTGTTCGTGCCAACCCCGCCTCAATGAGCGCCAGCGCGTCAAAATCGGCGGGTGGGGATGGGAAGGGGGTGGTATTTCGATTTACACCGATATAGAAGGGATTCATCGTCTTATGGAACAACTATTTTGAATTCAAATGATTTTCAAATTTCAATGGATAAGCATTTTCAAGTCAATTATCAGCTTAAAGCACCCCTATCCCCCCAGCCCCCTTATCC
>DAOTUO010000214.1:0-1552 GCA_034436595.1 Anaerolineae bacterium
TGATTAATCGCGTCCCTAAGCCTAGAAATGGGTTTCTCCCCCTTTCTCCACGCAGTGTGGATAAGGGGGCTGGGGGGATAGGGGTGCTTTAAGCTGATAATTGACTTGAAAATGCTTATCCATTGAAATTTGAAAATCATTTGAATTCAAAATAGTTGTTCCATTATATGCCGTCCAAAGTGAATAAATAATCATAAAAACTTGTTTTCGGTTTTCCATAAGATTAAATGGGAAAGCACATAATCTATTTGATGCGATTGCCCGATATACTAGCCACTTAACTGATGTCCATTTCCTTATATTCGGTTATAATAAAAACATAAGCACGTTAAAAATAAGCTAGACTAGAGGCTATTATGTCAGTAAAACTATACGCCCTCATTCTGTTAACTTTTTGCATGGGTGTTTTGGTTGGTTTTGATAATCTGGCTGATGAATCATCAGATAACCAGCAACAATTCACCATCACGAATCTGCCCATGCAGTCGATAGATTGCAATCGAGACATTCTTACCATCATGGAGCAAATCGCGCTGACTTGCGAAGCCCTTGGACAGAATGAAGTTTGCTATGGTAATCGTCAAATCGAAGTTACCCCTAATAATGAACGCATCCCGTTAGAATTTTTTGCCCCTGGCGACCTCTTACCCATCAATCAAGTGCAGTCTCTTCGCTTGAGTACATTTGATATTGAAAATGAACTCTGGGGTGTGGCACAGATTCGCCTGCTATTGGCAGATTTTCGGAATGTGCAAGATATACAAATTTTGCTGTTTGGCGATGTCTATGTAGAAGATTCCGCCGATGAGCGCATGACCATGAACGTCATTGTGCAATCGTCTGCGCCGATTAATTTGCGTACCCAACCCGACCTAAACGGGTTAGTTGTGACCACCGCGCAACCGAATCGGGAATTATTGGCAGTCGCTCGCACCGTAGATGGCGCGTGGATTCAGGTAGAAGACCCCGATATGGGTTATTTGGCATGGGTTTTCTCTGAACTGGTGAGCGTATCCGATACCAGCCAATCGCTCAATGATTTGCTCATTACTGATGGCACAGATGAATATTGGCGACCCATGCAGGCATTTATGTTCGAGAGCGGGCAAGCCGTCTCGTGTGATAATAGCCCCACCGATGGAATGCTCATTCAATCGGCGGATGGCATGAGTCGCATCACCTTCCTGATTAATGAAGTGGTGGTTGAGTTACTCCCTGGACGCAACAATCAACACGCATCGGCATTTGTTCAGTCCAATGTTGCCAATGGCATGAATATCAACGTCATAGAAGGGCGTGCAGAAGTCACCGTAAATGGTGTCATGTATGAGGTTTTACCCGATACAGCGCTCAATATCCCACTAACGCTAGAAGGAATCCCGTCTGGGACAGCTTCCACACAAGCCAGTTCATCCGCAATCGTCTCCGATTGGCTCAATACCGTTGTCGAAACACAGGTTGAATGGCTAATCAACCCAACCCAGCCACCGATATATTACACCGTCCCACCGGAAACAGTCGGTGATAATAACAACAACGGCGATAATGGTAA
>DAOTUO010000215.1:0-10469 GCA_034436595.1 Anaerolineae bacterium
ACTCATCTCGTGCAGTAGGCAACGATGCCCCGTTGCTAATATATTTAACGCCGTATTATAGTCACGGTCTAACTCAATGCCGCAATTTCCGCACCGAAACACACGGTCTTTCAGTTCCATCTTCTGCTGATGACCACACGCCGAACACTTTTTTGTGGTTGGTTCAAAGCGGTCAATGAACAGTACACGCTTGCCCCCTTTGAAGGCAAACCATTTTAAGATGGTGATGAACTGTCCAAAACTCAAATCGGATACCTTGCGTCCCCAAAGACGTTTCATAGCATCGAGGTTCAAATCTTCAACGACCATGACATCGTATTCATCGCATAGCGCATGAGCTAATTTGAAGTGAAAGTCTCTGCGTCTGTCTGATATACGGATATGAGAACGTGCAATGTGTTTCTGTGCCTTGCGGTGATTGTGACTACCGACAACCTTACGCGATACTTGCCTCTGCACCTTGCGTAGCTTTGGCAAGTCCGATACAAAAAACGGTGGCGCTTGTATCGTATGCCCCGTGTCGTTTGTGAGAAAATGCGCTAACCCAAAGTCGAAACCGCCGATTTTACCCATGCTGATTGGCTCTGGAATATCCATTTTCTCAATGACACTAAAGCACACCCATAATCGCCCCGCCGAATCACGTTTGATTGTGACCGTCTTTATCTGCCCGTTCAACGGACGATGATACACAAATTTGTATATTTTCTTTCCAATGCGGATTTTGCGATATTTCTTAGACGGTTGTTTTATCATGCAACGCCCATCCTGCTTGTTTCAGAACAAATAATTTGAATTTCTTGACCTTTTTGAAACGTGGCAGTCCGCCTTGCTTTTTGAAGAAACGCGCATACGCTTCATCAAGTCGTTCAAGAATCTCCTGAACGGCTTGTGAGCCTAATGCTTTCCAGTAGGCGTAGATTTTTGTACGCATCCGCAGTTTGGCAAAGTGGTTTTTTAGCCTATCGAGAGGGATATACTTGCCTGTTAGTGTATAGTATTGCTTTTGTAGCGCCAGCGCGTGATTCCACACAATACCCGCAACGTTAATCTGATGGTGCAATTCGCCATCTATTTTGCTGTTATGATAGAATTGGTACTTGTATGTTTTACGCACTTTGACAACATTTGACATGATGCTATCCCACTTTTGGCTATCACCAGTGGTTATTATATTTTTATTCTAGCGCACTTTTAACTATAATACACTAGCGCCTTATATCCCCATAGTTGAAGCTAGTGGTCTTACGGCGTTTTTTGATAATGCGTGTGCGCCAAAATGCAAATTTTTGTGATATAACTTAAAAAAATATAACTCTATCATGATGGAATCCTGCTATGTCGCCTCTACAAACCCACATCCCCTCTGCACCCCTCAGTGATTATAGCAAACTGTTTTGGGCGTGGGATAATTATTTGCTACCACACCCCCAAGAACGGATTTTGCCCTTTGGCATGATGGAATTGACCATCAACCTTGCCGATACCCCGTTTTGCATCACCTATCCACAAGCAGATAATATCCTGCATCGGTTTAGCTCAGCCATAGTCACTGGGGCGCGGTCAGAATTTTTTGTGATAGACACCTCTCGCACTGCTTCGTTGCTATCCGTCTTTTTTAAGGCGGGTGGGGCATTGACATTTTTTGGTGCGACAGCCTCTGAATTGCATAATAGGCATGTGCCGCTCAATTTGCTATGGGGCAACTTTGCCAATGATTTATATTGCCAGTTACAAGAGGCAAAAACCACACAGGCGCGGTTTCATATGCTAGAAAAAGCCCTATTGAAACGGTTATATGCCTCATCATCGCGTCATCGTGCCATAGATTTTGCCCTCACACTATTTCGACATAACGATAATATTGGGCGGGTGGTGAACCAGATTGCCCTTAGCCAAACCCGATTTATCCAAATTTTTCGGGAAGAAATCGGGCTAACCCCCAAGCTATTTTGTCAGGTACAACGCTTTCAGCAGGCGATTCAGCATATCGCCAAAACGCCACATCCCAATTGGACAGATATTGCCCTGCAATGTGGGTATTATGACCAAGCCCATTTTATCAATGCGTTTCAACGATTTTCTGGCATCACACCATCGGCATTTGCCCCACAAGACCCAGAGCATCCGAGTAATTTGCCAATGGGTTAAATTTTTTCCAATACAAAGCCTATGCTTCTTTCTATACTGGATAAAACGGTATAAAAAGGAGTGTTATATGTCGCATCACAAACTTGTTTATTATGTCGCAATCACCGTAGACCATTTTATTGCCCATGAAGATGGCAGTGTCGGCGGATTTTTGGAGCAGGGGCATCATATCCCAGATTACATCAATAGCCTGCGCGATTATGATACTGTCATCGTGGGTAAAAATACCTATGAAGTTGGGTATACCTATGGTTTGGTGGCGGGTGAACCCGTCCCAACCTATGCCCACATGATGCAATATGTGTTTTCGCAGTCTATGCCAGAATATAATCACCCATAATTGCAGGTGATTCGGCAAGACCCCGCCGAATTTATGACTCAGCTCAAAGCAAAAACAGGTGGCAATATTTATTTGTGTGGTGGCGGGCAATTGGCGGGGTATTTATTGTCACATCGTCTCATAGATAGCCTCATCCTAAAGGTGAATCCTGTTTTATTTGGGGCGGGGATTCCGCTATTTGGGGCATCATCGCAACAAATCGCGCTCACCTTGTGCGACAGCAAAATTTATGCCAATGGGGTCATTTTCTCGCACTATGCCATCACCTATTGAGTGATAATTGCCATAGATGGACGGTTTATTGCCGTCCATCTATACAGGATACAAAGCTAATTTTCGATGAGCGCATATACCTGTGCGCCACGCCCTGCCTCACCATAGACCAATTCCAAATAGGGGGCATCGTCTACCGATGATGTCATATCAAATGACCATGCGGCGGGTGTTCCCCAACGCCATGCGGTCTCTAGGCTATCCCTGTTCACAATAATTTCTGGCACAAAGACGTGTGTAACCCCATATTGACGCAACAAATCGGCGTTGGTGGGGTCGGCGGGATTGCGCCAAAATGCTTTTAGTGCCTCTTGGATAGCGAGGCTGTCTGCATCCCCAAAGGCATAGGGCAGTGACGGAAAATATATCGCCTCGCGTTCTGCGATAACCGCCGCCCAATCGGTCTCTGGTGAGACAGGAAAATTGAGGATAATGGTCTCTGTGGGCGCATTGGTGTTTATCCAGCGCAACGCCACATCATCGGCGGGCGAGGTATATTGGTTAGGCAGATTCACAAGGGGTTTTGCTACGTCTAAAAGCGGGTCACGTAAAAAGACCAGCGCAATTAGGATGAGCGCCAACGCCCCATTAATCAGATAGGCGGTGCGATATTTCATACGGATTTTATCTGCGCCATACGCATCCCATAGCCACAGCATTGCGCCCCCCGCCAAAACACTATACGGGATGATAATCCCCCCCCATGCGAGGTCTTTGGGGTTGATAAAACGGTCTATAAACGGAAATAGCGCCGCAATTCCGCCTGTAGATGAAAAGTCGAGCATGAGAAATATCCAGACGATGCACAATATGGCGATGGTCTCGCGTTTCTGCCAACCAAGCCATGCGCCAAAAAGTGCCATAGGTGCCAGCCATAAGCCATGATTCGTGACCATAACCAGCATGTTATCGGTTGAACGGGTATATGGTGAGCCAATGCCCGCCTCTAGCCCTGTCCCCAATAGTGAGAGGATTTTAATCAGCCACGGGGCAGTGGCGATGAGCGCAATGGCGGGTATGCCAAATATCATTATCAGCCATGTCCGCCGTGTGGGACGTGTATCGCCTAACCACATCGTCCCCAGATAGGGAATATATGCCAGCATGAGGATGATAAACGAGGTGTGATGTGCGAGGAGGACTGCACCTAACATCAACCCCGCAAATAGCGCATCTACCAGATAATTATATTTCTGAAAACGCCATGCAAATATCAAAAAGGCTTGGCTAAAGGCGATTCCCATCAACATCATAAACGCGCCTTCTACCAACAATCCCATGATGCCTAATCCGAGCAACATGGCGAGTCCCATCGCCCGTCCCAATGATTTGGCGCGGAGTTCTGAACCAAAATCGTATGCCAACCACACATTGAGGAGCGCCAACACCGCCCCCACGCCAAATTGAGTGGTATGAATACCCGTGTTCAGTTGTTGCGATAAATACGCGGTGAGCGCGGTGAACCCATTGGAAATGACGTATTGGGTTTCTGGCTGAAATGGCGCAAAACTGTTGAGATTATTACCCAATTGGGTCATGAGCGCCATATAGCCATAGCCTTGCGCGGTTGTCCCAAAAGGTAAGACAAATAACACAGTGGGGATGGAGAAGATAAATCCCACTAACGCAAAAAAGGCGAGGTCTTGGGGTCCCGTCCAACCTTGTTCGCCATCTTCGAGGGTATAGCCTTTGGTCTCTGCACGCGATTGCCCAACAGAGAGTGTCCCGCCCAAAAAGATGCCCACCACCAGCGCAAATAGCATATAGTCTATGACGAGAATATCCCATCCAAACAGAGATGAATAAAAGAGTGTGCCACCCACGATGAGCGCCAATGCAAAGGTCGCCGCCAACGCGACACGCGGTTGTGATGTGGGGACAGCAGGTGAGAGCATTGCGCCCGCGCCCAATATTACCGCTCCAAAAACGAACAGGACGAGCAAAATCATACACAATGCCCTTTTCGATAATTATATCTGCCAAAATTGTGTTTTTATTATAATTCGTCTGCCCCACATAAGGAACATACAACGCCGATAATGATGATTATTGTCATATTGGGGAAAATAAACGATTTATTGTGACTTATTGACATATTTTACCCTCAAAATTTATTGTTTATATGAGTATTTCTTAAATAGCTTTAGCCTCATAATGATAATTGTACGCGAATGAAAGTAAGGATTGATACATGATGATGGATACCATAAGCACCTATACCATTTTGGTTGTGGAAGACAATGAACCAATCAATCGGCTTTTTTGTAGACATTTATCGGCTTTTGGATATAGTTGTTCTGGTGTGACCAATGTAGAGGACGCGCTCAAACAGATTCATGCTAACCCGCCTCATTTGCTCATACTCGACTTTGAATTGCCCGATGGCTATGGCACACGGGTATTGGATGATATTCAGACCCACCGCCTAAATATTCCCACCATTGTGGTCTCTGCCAGCCCACGGGCTTTCGCACTCAAACATACCAATTATGATATAGACCACATTCTCGTAAAACCCATCAGCCCCAGCACCCTTTCTGAATTGGTGCAGAGAACCCTCATTAACGGTATCGGCTAATTTTCTATAAATGTTCTCATTTTTCATCACCTAGTGCTTTAACTAGGTGGTGTATGCTCATTTATGATTTATTTCTATTTTCATACATGTTTCGTCATGATATTTTTTTGTTGCTACTTGGCGACATTTTATGATGATATATGTGGCTAAAGGGATATACTCTATGCTTAATTCACCTTATCAAATTCTTGTGATAGAGGACAACCTACCTATCAACAAACTATTTTGCAAAACTTTATCGTCTGCTGGGTTTAGCTGTCATGGTGTGACCACTGTGGATGAAGCTATCCTTCATATCCACGCCACCCCGCCCGATTTGCTCGTCCTCGATTTTGAATTGCCCGATGGCTATGCCACGCGAATCTTCGATTATTTGAATAGCCAAAATATACGTATTCCCACCATTGTGGTTTCTGCCAGCACACGGGTGCTTGAACTAAAGCATTATAGTCAATATGCGGTTGACCACATCTTGATAAAACCGGTTAGTCCGCGCCATTTGTCGCAATTGGCAACACAAATATTCGCCATGTAACAAATTGCATGGATTTTATTGCGATGTGACAAAATTCCCCCATAAAATAGGGCATTTGCCTGCTGTTTTAGTTTATAATAAGGCTATGTTGTTAAAAAAATCAAACGCAGGATAAATTGCCATGAATCGTGTTTTTGTCTCCTATTCTCGGCGTAACAAAATTTTTGCAGAACGTATCGCTCGTGATTTGGGCGATGCAGGCATGGAAGTATGGATAGATTTTCGCCAGATTCATGGTGGAGAACAATGGCAAGATGAAATTTATCGGGGGATAGAACGCTCACAGATTGTCGTTGTGTGTCTGTCACCCGATGCGGTAAAGAGTGATTGGGTACAGCGAGAAGTCCTGACTGCCCGCAAACAAGAAAAATTTATCATCCCCGTCATGGCGGTGAATGCCCAACATGAGTTGGAACAGGCAGAAGAACTTTCGTGGATGCAAAATGTTCATTTCATCAATTTTGAGGGGCGCTATGAAGAGGCATTGCCCGAATTGCTACTGGCAATCCCTGGCAAGCGCCGTTTGGGGATATACGACTCGGTAGACCCCAATAACATCCCAAATCCGTTTAAGGGACTCGAAGCCTTTCAACAAACCGATGCGGCGTTTTTCTTTGGGCGCGAGACCCTCATTGATAAATGCCTCAATCGGCTACGCCAAGACCGCCCCACACGCTTTTTGGCGGTGGTCGGTGCGAGTGGCAGTGGTAAAAGTTCATTGGTGCGGGCGGGGGTATTGCCCGCGTTGCGGGCGGGCAAATTGCGCGGGAGCGATAGCTGGCGGATTATCCTCTTTACCCCGGGTAGTAGCCCCATAGAGGCGCTATCACAACGGCTTGCACCCCTATTGGAAGGTCAAGAAGCCGAAAAATTGAGCAAATTATTTCACGAATCCATCGAATATCTTCAACCATTTGTGGCGCAGGTGTTAAGAGACGCCCCGCCAGAAGCCAAAATGGTGATGGTCATAGACCAATTTGAAGAGGTATTTACCCGTGCGGGTGAGCATGACCGCGAGCTATTTTTGCGCCTTTTACATTTGGCTGTCACCCAGAAGGGGGGCAGAATTAGCGTGATTATCACCATGCGAGCCGATTTCTTTGATAGGCTCAGTCGCTATCCCGCCCTTGCAGAATTATTTGAACAAGAAAATATGGTGATTGCCACCGAGATGTCACCCGCCGAACTGCTCCGTGCCATAGAGGGTCCTGCGCGTGCTGTGGGTCTGACTTATGACCCGCCAAACCTCGCCCAACGTATTTTGGATGATGTGGTGCGTCAACCCGGGTCATTGCCCCTATTGCAATATGCCCTCAAAGAATTATATCTGCGCCGCGATGGACTCAAACTCACCACCAAAGCCTATGAAGAAATTGGCGGTGTGCAAAAAGCATTGGCGCGTCATGCCGAAGATATTTATAACGACCTCAATGCCGCCCAACAAGCCATCATGCGCCGTTTATTATTGCGCCTCATCGAAGTGAGCGAAACTGGCGAGGCGACTCGTCGCCGTGTAGACCGTGCAGACCTCACCTTCCGCGATGTGCCACCACAAGCCGTTGAAGAACTCATCGAAATTCTCACTTCTGCCGACACACGTCTCATTCTGACCAATTTTCAAATTCACCCCAATAGCGCCCAATCTGCCCCCACAATTTTGGTGGATATTGGGCATGAGGCGCTCATCCGCGAATGGGACAGATTTAAGGGATGGGTGGCAGAGGATAAAGAAAATTTGCGACTGGGCAGTGAAATTTTGCAATATGCCACTGATTGGGCATCTGCCAAGCGCGATAAAGCCTATTTGATTATGGGCAACCGCCTTGCACGCGCCGAAATTTGGCTAGATGAAGCCGATGCCACCACCCTACAGCGCGAATTTATCCAAGCGAGTATCAAAGAAAATGAGGAGCGTGAACGCTTAGAGCGTGAGCGCCTAGAGCGTGAATTGGTGCTTCGTAGGCGCTCACAAAATCGTCTACGGATTGCACTGAGCTTTTTAGCCATTGGGTTGTTGGCATCGCTCATTTTGAGCCTCATTGCTGTGGGCGCACAAGCGCAGGCGGTGAGTGCCGAACAACAAGCGAGAGATGCCCTAGCAGGCGCAGAAATTGCGCGTGCAGAGGCAGTTGCCAATGAATTGCAAGCGCGGAGTTTGGCGTTGGCATCCAACGCAGGACGCGCACTCAGTGATAATCTGAACGAACAAGCGGTGCTATTAGCCGTCTCTGCCAATGAAATTCCTAATGCACCGCCACAATCGCAACGGATTTTGGCAGAAGTCGCGTATACACCTGGCACCCGCTTTTTATTCGATATGAATGGCGTGCCAATTTCCACACTCGCCATCTCACCAGATGCGTCACTGGTGGCGGGTGGGGTGGGCAATACAATTATCGTGTGGAATTCAGAAACAGGCGAAGAAGCCTTCCGCCTCACAGGGACGAGTCTGGTGGGACATACCAACCGTGTGCGCGGGGTTGTGTTTCATCCCACAGAAGCCCTTATCGCCTCTGTGGGTGCGGATGGTCGGGTGGTGATATGGGATATTGCCACACAAGCACAATCTATTCGCTGGGATGCCCATTCAGGTGGTGCAAACACTATCGCCTTTGACAAGGATGGACAATTTTTGCTCACAGGCGGGGAAGACAGACAAATTTCGCTGTGGAATCCGTTCACGGGCGAATTAATCCGCACGTATACGGGGCATAGTGGCGCGGTGAATAGCGTTGCCTTTAACAACGATAGCACATTATTTGCCTCTGGGTCGGATGATGACCGCGTGGGCATTTGGTCGCTCACCGATGGATTTATCAAATTTCTGAGTGGTCATGCGGGCGATGTGTTAACCGTGATATTTAGCCCAACCGCCGCCTCACGCTTATTATCGGGGTCAGATGACGACACGATACGCCTGTGGGATGCGCTCAATACATCAGTGACTCGTGAATATATTCAGCACAATGATGCGGTCACAGGTCTGGCATTTTTCCCTGATGGACGTAATTTCATCTCTATATCACAAGACACCAGCATGATTGTCTGGGATGTCACCACAGGGACGACCACGAATAGTTTTAATGACCACGAAGCGCCTGTCTTTGCCATTGCCCTTTCCAAAGATGGGCAGATGATGGCTTCTGGGGCAGATAATGGCATTGCACGGGTGTGGGACTTAAAAAATTCGGAGCAAACCATGACCTTTGCCGGGCATTTGAGCAATGATGCCCGCTTTAGGGCGGTGGTCGGGGTCTATGGCAGAGACGATTTGACTGTGTTATCTGGCTCATATGATGGCACATTGCGCTTGTGGGCGACTGCGACAGGTCTCACCATCCAAGAATTTAGGGGACATGCCGATTTGGTGTTTGATGTGGCGCTGTCATCCGATGAGACGACTGCCTTATCTGGTGGGGCAGATGATAAAGCCATTTTGTGGGATATTATCACAGGTGCGCCGATTATTGAACTCATCGGACACGAAAGTGATGTGCTATCGGTGGCATATCTGCCCAATAACCAACAAGCTATCACAGGCGATGAAAACGGTATTATCATCTTGTGGGATTTGACCACAGGGCAGGATGTTCGCCGTTTTGAAAAAGTCGGTAAAGATGATTTGGGGCATACTGCCCAAGTTTATGATATTGCTGTTAGTCCAGATGGCACACGCATATTATCGGCTTCTGCCGACCAAAATTTGCTCCTGTGGGATATTGCCACTGCTACCGTTTTGGGTGAATATAAAGGACATGGCGCGATTATCCGCTCGGTGGCATTTAATTCAGACGGGACATTAGCCGTCTCTGGTGCAGATAATGGCGGTATCATCTTGTGGAATGTCTCCGATGAGTCGCTAAACGCCCGTGACCGTGTGGTACGGCGGATTAGTGGGCATGATCTGCCTGTGCGCGGGGTGACATTTTCGCCAGATGACCTAAGCATTGCTAGTGGTGGCTTAGACCGCCGTCTGAGCGTATGGGAAGTGGCGACTGGCGCAGAAATTCGGCGCTATCGCACAACCAATTTATCCTCATTTTATAGTGTTGATTTTAATCGGACGGGTCAGGCATTGCTCACAGGGATGAGCGATGGCACCTTGCACGAGTGGCGGTTGTTGCTCAATCGGCAAGATTTACTCGCATGGACATACGAAAATCGCTATGTTCCCATTCCCACCTGCGCCCAACGAGAACAATTTGGTTTAGAACCGTTTTGTGAGGATGGTGTGTCTAATATCACCCCCACACCCTTTGTTTTTCCAACCGTTACACCCGCGCCATCGCTTCCTAGTGTAGATGTGGGTGTGACCGTGGCGATTAATACCACTAGCAATAGCAATTTGCGCCTGCGCGAAAATCCGTCATTGACGGGTAATACCATCATGATGTTAGCCGATGGCATATTGGCGATGGTGATAGAGGGACCTGTTGAGGCAGAAGGGTTTATCTGGTGGAAGATTCGCCTAGAAGATAATACAGAAGGGTGGTCTGCGGAGAGTAATCCAACGGCAGGCGTGCAGATGCTCATCCCTCTGCGGTAAATTCTGCCACTGGCAGGTTCTATGGATATTCGTAATATATAATCCC
>DAOTUO010000216.1:0-2420 GCA_034436595.1 Anaerolineae bacterium
CAATATATGGAAAAAATGCCGATCCCTAACGCCACTAATGACCAAAGAACCAAGCTAATAGAACTGGTTAAAACACAATTGATACTTCATGCTGATTATGCCAAATTGCATAGCACTGATAGCAATCGCAGGGTAGAATTGGATGAATATATCACCAGAACCGATAAAGCCATAGACTTGTTTGTAACACATCTTTATGGTTTAGCTGAAAAAGATATGGTGCTGTTGGGGTAAGCACCATATCCTCTCAAATCACCGATTGCCGATTTCTGCGCGTACTGTCTCTAGCAAGGTCTCCGCTTTGAGTTGCCCCAACGAATAACACGGACCGCCCAATTTTTCTGCGAGTTTTGCCGCCAGCCCTTGGTCAAAGGCGACATGCTCCATGTTAATTGTCACGGTGCGATAATTTTCCTCTTTGATGAGCCGTGCAATGCGATGCGCTTCATCTTGTGGCGGAATATCTCCGCTCATCGAAACATTCCCCGCGCCATCGGTGAGTAGGATGATGAGGGGCATAATATCGGGATGGAGCAATTTTTCGCGTCTAGTGGTTTCGTATGCCATGAGCAATCCTGCCGAGAGGGGCGTTTTTCCGCCAACTTGCACATCCACTAGCGCCTGCTTTGCTAATGTCACCGAATTGGTGGGGGATAAGACCAAATTGGCGCGGTCTTTGTGGAATACAATTAACCCCACACGGTCACGGCGTTGATAGGCATCGGTTAGCAGAGACATAATCGCGCCTTTGGTGGCATTCATGCGCTCCGATACCGCCATGCTCCATGAGGCATCCACCACAAATAAAATTAGATTAGAGGCACGGCGCACCCGCACTTTGCGTTGGAGGTCACTTTTATTGAGCGCATACGCCATACCCCGTGCCTTTTTTTCAGCTTCTCGTTGAATCTGATATGGTGCGGCGGCGCGGAGGGTGGCATCAAACGCGATGTCGGTCATATCATCGCCCGCAGGACGAGAACGGACATAGCGCCCCCGTTTGCGGTCTGTGCGCGTATAAGAACGCCGTCCGCTACTTTTGCGGGTGAGTTTATCCAGAGGGGTATTGAGTTTTCTGGCGGCAAATTCTTGGGTAGGGTCTACCTTTTTGCCACCTTCCCACCAATTCGCATCTTGTTGTTGAAACGCATCTTGGGGGGAAGGCTGGCTTTGGTTAATATCGGGCGAAGATTCTTCGCCAGTCTCACCTACTTCTTGGCTTTTTTTTTGCTATCGGTTTGTTGATTGCTGTTTTCGCCTTGTTGAACTTCGCCTTCATCACCTTCTTCAAGGGTGGCTTCGGTTTGGTCATATTCAGTGGCGAGCGATTCCATATTCACATAGGCATCGGCAAACGGTCCGCGTTTAAGGCGGTGGGGGATTGCCAATTCAATTGCCATCAGAATATCTTCTCGGCTGATACGGTCACGCCCTTCATAGGCGGCGTGGGCGCGGGCGGCTTTTAGGATGACCAAATCGGCGCGATGTCCGTCTATCTGCATATTGCTGGTCATGGTGGCAATCATCATTAGATTACGCTTGGTATAGCCCACGCGGTCAACGAGTTCCCGCGCAGTGGCAATTTTCTCACCGAGTGCTTTTTCCGATTCAGCCCACGCTTTGCGGAAGGCTTCTGGATTGGTCTCAAACGCGATATGGCGTTCTACGATGTCCATGCGTTCCCACGGGCTATTGATGCTATGCACTTCTACAGATAAGGCGAAACGGTCTAATAATTGTGGGCGCAAATCGCCTTCTTCTGGATTCATTGTGCCGATGAGGATGAAGCGGGCAGGATGGCTAAAGCTAATGCCTTCGCGCTCTACCACATTAACACCCATTGCGGCGCTGTCGAGGAGCAAATCTACCACATGGTCATCGAGCAGATTCACTTCATCCACATACAAAATGCCACGATTGGCAGATGCCAACACACCAGGGTCAAAATGCCGTTCTCCGCGTTGGATGGCTTTTTCGATGTCGAGTGTGCCGACCACACGGTCTTCTGTGGCGCTCACGGGGAGGTCTATAAACCGAATTTGGCGCAGTTCTATGGGTGGGGGTGTTGTGCCATCCCCATACCGTTCACGGCTAATATCTGACCACGCATCGGGGTGACGGGGGTCATCGTTGAAGGGTGAATCGGCAATGACTTCTATTTCTGGCAACAGGGCGGCAAGTGCGCGGGCGGCGGTAGATTTGCCCGTACCACGTTCACCCCGAATCAATACCCCGCCAATTCGCATATCAATGGCGTTGAGGATGAGGGCGCGTTTCATGCGTTCCTGACCAACAATGGCGGTAAAAGGGTAGACATAGTTTTTTCTGGTCATGTGAAGTGTCCTACTTTATTGGCAACAATCGCAGTATCTATTATACGCCACTTTTTGAATAAATTTAACAGACCAAAATATGCCATT
>DAOTUO010000217.1:0-20487 GCA_034436595.1 Anaerolineae bacterium
GGATAAGGGGGCTGGGGGGATAGGGGTGATTTAAGCTGATAATTGACTTGAAAATGCTTATCCATTGAAATTTGAAAATCATTTGAATTCAAAATAGTTGTTCCATCAGTTATGATGACCGCCTGCCAGAAATTATTATCGGTGATAGGGGCAGACTTAAGCAAATCATCATTAACCTCATCTCAAATGGTATCAAATTCACCGATGTGGGCAATATCAGCATCAATGTGGTCTTACACAATAAAGATGCGTGGCGTATGACCGTTACCGATACGGGTGTGGGCATTGCTTCACACGAGCAAGAAACAATTTTCGATGAATTTCGGCAAGCCGAAAACGGATTAGAGCGTGGCGGTACAGGCTTAGGGCTGGCAATTGTCCGTAAATTGGTCATCATGATGGGTGGCAACATCAGGGTGAATAGCGAAATCGGTGTGGGCAGTAGTTTTACTGTCACCTTCCCTATTATCACCGAAATACCGACCAAAGCACTTGAAATAGCTGTTAAGGGATAAAAAATATGCGCCAAATTGATAGTGTCAATGAGATTAAAAATTGGGTCATACTGGTTATTGATGATACACCAGATAATTTAGTGGTCATGCAAGTCGTCTTAAAATATCATGGCGCACAAGTTTATACCGCAGAAAGCGCCGAAGCAGGTTTTGAAATTCTTAAATCGGTTCACCCCAGTGTTATCCTAATGGATATACGGATGCCAAAGGTCAATGGAATAGAAATGTTTACGCAACTCAGAGCAAATCCAGCAACCACCACCATACCCGTTATCGCCATCACCGCTTATGCGATGGATAATGACCGTGACAAATTTATTGAGATGGGGTTTGATGGCTATATGCCAAAACCATTTGATATGTTCTCGTTTGTGCCAGAAGTCCAACAAATCGTCTTAAAGACACGCGGAACACAATCACAACAAAAATAGAGAGGTTGTTAACAATGGATTTTGCATCATGGAAAGTCATTGTCGTAGAAGACACATTCAACGACCAGCAATTGGTCTCTCGCACCCTAGCACATTATGGCATACAGGTGTTTTTGGCAAAAAATGGCGATGAATGTTTGGAACTTCTAAAAGATGTAGAACCAACCCTCATCGTTACCGACCTTGCCATGCCAAAACGCAATGGTTGGCAAACATTGGTCGCTGTGAGGTCAAATATAGCCACCGCGCATATCCCTGTGATTGCCATCACTGCCTATCATTCTACCGATGCGGCAGAAGATGCGCTACAAGCAGGGTTTGATGGCTATTTTCCTAAATCAATCCACCCACAAACTTTTGTGGGCAGATTAGCCGAGATTATTGCCCAATAGCTAGGCTTTCCAGACGCGGGCTTCCCCAAATAAATCACCCAATTCAATGCGCCATGCGACCAATTGCAACAGACCATATTCGGGGCTGTCTACCGCCCCAAAAAACGGCGCAAGGTCGTATCCGAGTGGCTGTGGCGTGGTGACAAATAAATCCCAAATGCGTTTTTTCTGCGCCATATCATCTATCCAAGCCGTTTTGCACTCCACATAAATCGGCTTGAGTGGATTTTTCATATAGCACAGGCTGGCATGTGGGTTATGCGCCAAATGTTTCGATTTGAGCGAATTGCGCCCTGTGGCAATCCACCCCACCACCCCATCGGCGGTTTTCTCCCATATCGGATGCAATACCCGTGACCGAATTCGGTTATGAGTGTCTTGTGTGGCAAAATTGCACCAAACATCGTTATGCGCCCCCGCAATAAAATCATCGGCAAGGCTGGTTAATATATGTGTCGCCATAAAGTTTTTCTCCCAAAAATAAATCAATTTTATTCACTATATCAGATAATTACGCCTCTCAAGATTAGCTCTTTTTTAGGCTTGTGTTTTTAATTGAGACATCGTATCATTTAGACTAATCGCCCAGTGAGTTAAGGATACATATCACATGAAAAAAACAGACCTGTTTCCCATTGCCATGACCATTATTAGTGGGTTTTTAGGCGCAGGAAAAACCACCCTACTCAACCATATCCTCAATGCCAATCATGGCATGAGAATCGCCGTCTTGGTCAACGATTTTGGCGCAATCAACATAGATTCGCAGTTGGTGGTTGGTGTTGAAGGCGAAACCATCAATTTATCGAATGGGTGTATTTGTTGTACGATTCGCGGGGATTTGCTCCAAGCGGTAATCAAACTGGTGCGCCAAGAAAACCCACCCGAATATATCATCATCGAGACCAGTGGCGTATCTGACCCTGTAGCGGTTGCCAACACCTTTTTTATGCCAGAGGTCAAACCCGTGATTCGGCTAGATAGTATTTTGACGGTGGTAGATGCCGAGCAATTACGTGATTTGGAATCCGAGAATTATGACCTCGCCATAGACCAAATTGCAGTGGCGGATATTATCGTGCTAAACAAAGTAGATTTGGTCACAGCCGAACAATTAGAGACAGTGCGCGATATGATTCGGCAAATTAGCCCCGATGCGCGTATTTTAGAAGTCACACACGGCAATGTCCCGCTTGAATTGGTGCTAGGTGTCGGCAAATATGCCCCAGAAAAAGTTGCCCAACGCCCAGAACGGGATATTCATGTGCATGGTGTAGAAGATGACCACGACCATCATAATGACGACCATAACCATGACCATGAGCATAACCATGAGCATAACCATGACCATAGCACCGTATTTAGCACATGGAGCTGGGCAACCGATAAATCACTCTCGCTCAAAAAATTACGTGAGCTATTTGAGGAACTGCCGACCACCATTTATCGGTCAAAGGGTGTGATTCATTTGGCAGATGTCCCCGATAAAATGGTCATTTTGCAGATGGTCGGCAAACGTGCCAGCCTGACAATTGCGGGTGAATGGGGCGAGGATATGCCACGCACGCAGATTGTCATGATTAGCTCATTCGGCGGGATAGATAACGAAAAACTCCGCACGCAACTGGAGGGGTGCATTGTGACTGACAGCGAATTAGCGAGTATTCCCAATAGAACCGAATGGATGCGCTATAACTACTAATCAATTTATTTGCCATGTGATATATAAGGAAAGATGTATATGCAAAAACTACCTGTTACCGTCTTATCTGGTTTTCTTGGGGCGGGTAAGACCACCCTACTCAACCATATCCTCAACAACCGCGAGGGCATGAAAGTCGCTGTTATCGTCAATGATATGAGCGAGGTCAATATAGATTCGCAACTCGTCCGTGACGGCGAGGCAAAATTGAGCCGTACCGATGAAAAACTGGTCGAAATGACCAACGGCTGTATTTGTTGCACCCTGCGCGATGACTTGTTACAAGAAGTTGGCAAACTTGCCAAAGAAGGGCGATTTGATTATCTGCTTATTGAATCCACAGGCATTTCTGAACCCCTGCCAGTGGCGATGACATTCTCATTTCCAGTTCCAGATGAAGCAATCAGCCTCATAGACATTTCTCGGCTCGATACAATGGTCACGGTGGTAGATGCCAATCGCTGGCTCATAGATTATCGTGAAGGGGAGCGCCTCAAAGAAATGGGCATGGGCGCAGGCGATGGCGATTCACGTACCCTATCCGATTTGCTCATTGACCAAGTAGAATTTGCCAATGTGATTATCCTCAACAAGACCGACCTTGTATCAGAAGAACAAGTAGCAGAACTCGAAGCCCTGTTGCACACGCTCAATCCAGATGCCAAACTCATCCGCGCACAAGAGGGCAATGTTGCACTGAAAGAAATTCTCAATACAGGATTATTTGATATGGAACGCGCCCAATCATCGGCGGGTTGGCTCAAAGAACTTGAAGGCGAGCATACCCCAGAGACCGAAGAATATGGCATCAGTAGCTTTGTATTTAAGGCACGCCGTCCCTTTCATCCCAAGCGGTTATTAGAATTTCTCAAAGGCAATCATATGTCGAGTGTATTGCGTTCAAAAGGCTTCTTTTGGCTGGCAACCCGTCATGATTGGGGCATTAATTGGTCTCTGGCGGGGCATATCGCCCGTGTATCGCCATCTGGAATGTGGTTTGCGACCACTCCCAAAAATCTGCGTCCACAGGGGGAAGATGTTGAGGAATATGTCACCAAATATTGGCAAGACCCCTATGGCGACAGACGACAAGAATTGGTCTTTATCGGCATCAGTATGCCCAAAGAGGTGATGCTAAAGCAACTCAATGAGGCACTGCTAACCGATAGTGAGATGAAACTTGGTGAGACGGGTTGGGCGATTTTTCCAGACCCATTCCCACAATTTGTTGGGCAACCACAATAAAGGAAACTATGCACACTCAAAAACTCCCTGTAACCGTCCTATCGGGTTTTCTTGGGGCGGGGAAAACGACTCTGCTTAACCATATCCTCAATAACCGCGAAGGCATGAAAGTCGCAGTTATCGTCAATGATATGAGTGAAATCAACATAGACGCGCAACTCGTCCGCGATGGCACCGCCAACCTTAGTCGTACCGATGAAAAATTGGTCGAAATGACCAACGGGTGTATCTGTTGCACCCTGCGCGATGACCTGCTGGTCGAAATTACCAAACTCGCCAAGGAAGGCAGATTCGATTATCTGCTCATCGAATCTACAGGCATCGCGGAACCACTTCCCATTGCCGAAACATTCACCTTTCCGTTGGATGATGAGGGCGCAAGCCTCGCGGATGTCGCACGACTCGACACAATGGTAACAGTGGTAGATGCCAAGAATATCCTCAAAGAACTAACAACCCTCGACACGGTTGCCGATAGGGATATGGGCAATAATCCCGATGATGAACGCACCATTGTGCATTTGCTCATTGACCAAATTGAATTTGCCGATGTGATTGTGGTCAATAAGACCGATTTAGTCATGGCAGACGACCTTTTTCGTGTAGAAGCCTTGCTCAAACGGATGAATCCCCGCGCAAAACTTATTCGCACCCATCATGGCATTGTCCCACTGAGTGATATTATCAATACGGGCAGTTTCGATTTTGACACGGCATCAGGGTTTGATGAATGGCTATCTGGTGAAGAACACACCCCAGAAACAGAAGAATACGGCATCCGCAATTTTGTCTATCGGCAACGGCGACCATTTAGTCCTAAACGCCTGTATCAAGCCATCACCCAAGAGGATATTTTGGAGGGTGTGATTCGGTCTAAGGGCATCTGTTGGCTGGCGACCCGTCATGATATGGCGGGGATGTGGTCACAGGCGGGGCTTATCCTGACCCTAGAACCTGCGGGAACATGGTGGGCAGATGTGCCAGAAGATGAATATCCAGACGACATGCGCGATGAACTCAAACGGCTCATCGTGGATGATTTTGGCGATAGACGGCAAGAATTAGTGTTTATTGGGGTAGATTTCGATGAAAAGACCCTACGTTCTGCGCTAGATGCCTGCCTATTAACCGATAATGAGATGAAACAGGGATACAAGCGGTGGGCGCGATATAATGACCCATTCCCGTTATGGGATAGCGAAATGACCGTGTAATCCTAAAGTATGAAAAATTTTGTGCTACGAATTATCCCTATCAGAATAGTGCTATAATTGATGATATGCTCACCAATAACATAACCTATGCTGGAGAAAAATTATGACTAATGAAAAGAAGAAGGGTATCAATATGAGAAAACTGATTAGCCGTGCCATGTTACTGATGATGGCTTGGCGTTTTCTCAGAAATCGTGCCAATAAAGCCAATGTAGAGTCACAAGAGACCACTGCCTAAAATCATAATGCCCATCACGAGATTATATGATGGGCATTATGGTTATCGGTGTATCGTGTGTTAGCCGATTAAGATTTTAGTGCCTGAGACATCGCCATCACCCGTTGGATAAATTGCCATATATCGCGCAATGGGTAAACACGATAATCTTGTAACATCTTCCCCACAGCCCAAATAAGTCCGCCACCATAGGCAAGCGCAAATAAAAAGCGAATGACGGAAGGAAAAAACGAGAGGAGCAGAAAAACGGGCAAGTATGCCAGCAACACCACGCCCAAAGCCAGCACCACCGAAAAGCCAATGTAATCTACCTGACTTCGCAACATATTAGGGATTTGTTGGGTGAGGATAACCCGACGCATATATTCATACATCGGGCGACCCAATGAATTCCCAAACTTATACAACCAGATATTAATGGCATACCCAATCCCAATCAATCGCCCTGGAATCATATAAATTAGCCACGCCATGACAAATACTGCCGACATGAGGCTCGCAAATAACCCCACCCAAATATCATTTGAGAATGCCCATAATACTAGCACCATAAAGTGAAAAGAAGTAAGTGTTGCGCCAAGTATCAGATTCCAAAGTAAAGAAACCGAAAAGGTATCTGCCGAAAGGTCAATGACATCATTCTCGCGCAAGCGAATTTCGCTGGTAATAGATGACGGGCGGACAAAATGGGGTATCACGACAATCCGTGCGGATTGACTCGGTGCAAGCGTGTATTCATGCCCACCATAGGGATTTTCGTGATGCAAATATGCCCATGCAACGCCTGCTGTGCGCGGGATATTCATGGGTTGCGCGTCATTATTTTGGATAAAAAATGCTTGTGGCGTGCGGTCTCTGATGGTGACTGTCCCCACAGAAATACCAATCGGCTTATCTATGATGGTATTGGTTGGACCTGGGTCAAGCACCACAGGCGATAACCAGCTCCATTCTAACGGTTCAATAAAGCCGATAGTCGTCTGAGTGGGTGCAATCGGGGGCTTGACCTCTAGCTTCTCATAACAAGTGGTATGATAATAATCGTCACCCACTTTAACAAACGATTGCAATTGCGGGACTGGGTCAGTTGGATTGAGGGTATACAAGCAATATTTGCATCCAATCCGCGAGGGGCGTGTGAGTGTCACCATGCGAACCTCGATGGGTTCAGATTTGACAATGGCATACGATGGTGGCACAGCATTTTGTTGGAGTTGCGTTGGGGCTTGAACAGGGCGCACCGATGGTGGATTGCCAACCTTCACCTCGTGATGCACCATATACCGAAAAGTGATGTGCTGACCCAAGTGAATATAATCACCACTCGATAATATCAAGCTAGAGCGTGGCGGGGCTATCTTTCCGTTGATACGGGTATTCATGCCCGATTCCAATACGACTAGGGTGTGTCCAGACTCAGACCCCATCCACTGAATTTCGATATGAAATCTGTCAATATCGGCAAAACTAAACATCACATCATTAGACACATCTCCCCCCATTTTGATAACAGGCTTGGTGAGGAAGAATTTTTGACCCTCTGGAATACCCAGTTGTGCCAGTAAAAAATATTGTGTATTCGACATACGCGCCTCTATCTATTGCACATGGTCGCAGAATTCATTCAATCACAATGGGGGTACGATTGACCCATTTAAGTGGTTGTGGGCTTTGGATTTGTGCTGGTCGTACCTCTGTTTGTGGCTTGGACGGCAATTTTTCATAACAGGTGCTATGGTAATGGTCAAGACCCACCCTAACAAATTGCTGTAATGTGGTGTTGGGGTCGGCTGGATTAAGCGTAAACAAGCAATATTTACACCCAATACGGGTTGGATTAGACAAATATACCGATGAGGTATGCGTAACAGGTGGTGGCATAACAGGTTGATTGGGTTGACCATAGCCTACTTGCGGTTGTTGACCATAGCCAGATGGAGGCGGATTGATGACCACCTCATGATGCACCATATAACGAAATGCTACCTGATTGCCCAATTGAATATAGTCACCACTAGCGAGTAATTGCCCCGTGAAGGGTGCAATCAGTTTGCCATTAACGGTTGTTATCATGCTAGAATTGAGTTCAATGAGCTGAAACCCGTTGTTTGTCCATTGAATTTCGATATGAAATCTGCCAACGTCCTGAAAGGTAAAAACCACATCATTACGCGAATCGCTACCAAGCCGAATAATCGGTTTGCTCAGATAAAACGTAGACCCCGCAGGAATGCCTTGTTGTGCCAATAGAAAATATTGCGTACTCGACATATACGCCCCTTATCTGCTCTGAAATTCTAATGCCCATAAAAATGGGTCTATTACCCGTCTGGGATTGATATATACGGCGGCATCATCGCGGCTGACATCCTGCCCCAATGATGAGATGACAGTATAACGGGCTTCGATATTTGTATCTTCGATCAATTTAACCAATGTGCGCCCACCTAATCTGCGATTTTGGGCATCATGTTTCAACCAATCTTTGACCTCATTGCTCACACGGTGCATCCGCTCCAAATATTCCAGCAAACCCTGTCCATCGAGCCGATGGCTACCATAACCCGTCTGAATCTCTGACCACACATGATCATCTTGCAAATAATGTTTGAGACTTGGTGATAGGTTGGGGATAATATCGGCTTTGGCAAAGACAATAATCAGTTTGCGCCGTTGACGCGAAAAATTAACCCCATTGCGCTCCATTGTCGTGATATAGGCGTTGAGCAGATGATCCATAGATTCGCCACGTTCATTTTTGATGAGGTCGGGAATACTGATGAGCATCACGGTGGTGGGTGTGCCGATGAGAAATGGAATTTCTTCGTGTGGGACATTGAGCGATTCAAAATACTCACCCGGGTGATCCATCACCACCAATGTCCGACTGCCCCATCGGGGAATTTGTTTCAGTTGCATGATATACACTTCGTTTTGATTGCGCTCACGCGGTTGTGTGGAGTTTGGCAAAAGACCGCGCTCGACATCAGTACGCAGATTCTTCTCTTTCTCAATATCCAATTCAGTGAGTGAGCGATGGGTATATTGCCCCCAATGGGCGTCGATACCCATTAAATTAAGCCTTAACACATCCAAAAAGAGTGTCTTGCCATGTGACGACATGCCAAACATCTGCACAAATAACGGCGGGGCTGTTTCGTAACCCTTGATATACGCGATGGGCATCACATAACCACACTCTGGGCAGGGATAATCGCGGTTACTTTCTTTTTCTGGAACTTTAATTTGTCGCAAACAACGCGGACAAGTGAAGCGAACTTTTTTGGCAAAAATACCGAACATATCAGAACTCCTCAGCTAAAATTTTTGTCTTAGGCGCATATCAACGGCTTGTGCAAATTGTGGGGCTGGCATGGTATTCTTAAATTTCCGTTGAATTTGTTGCAACGATTTTGACGAGAGACGGCTCACAAATTCGGTGAGAGGGGCTAAATGTCGCCCCGCCCCCACATCCAAAAAGGCATCAATCACATTGATAATGATGTCTTCGGGATAGTTCTGACCCGTAAGATGTTGTGCGATAAACGGCGCAGTGAATTGTGTCACCAAGCGGTCTGGGGTGGTAAATTTTGGACAGAGTTGTAAGAGTGTTTCTTCAAAGAGATTATTCCCATTTTGCAAAGATGTATTCACCGCATAGTCGAGGGTTTGCGATAATGCCTCTGACTGTTTATCCCGATTAAATAACCTCTTCTTCTGATTTAACAGCGCCAAAATACGCAACGGCAAATATTGCGCCACATCTGCGAGTGCCAATAATTTATCGGCTTCATTGGCTAAATCGGTGGTGTTGGTCATCAATAGCCAATGATAGACATAATGTGCCAAATGCTTGACATCTACCTGTTGTTCAATTGCCATGCGGAATTGGGTTTGTGGTTGCCATCCCAACCGAGAGAGTGCCTGTGCAAAATTTTGTGCCATCGCAGAGCCAAGATGTATCTCTAAGGCGCTAATAATACGCGGAAAAATAGCTCCCCAGTGAAATTGTACAAACTGTTGGGTGGCTACGGCAGATAGCTCGAAATCGGGATTTTGCCAACGATTTTCTGCCCATAGCCCCGCCAAAAATTGTGCGGTGGGAATCATTTCAATCGTATTTGTTACCGATTCCTTTAAGGAATGCTTCAACCAAGTGCCGTAGCCGACCGCTTTTGGGGCGGTAGGCGGAATATCTGGCAAGCGCGGTTTATCGTATTCAACTATGATAATTTTGGCATTCGACAGGCGTTTGCGCCCCCCCACTGCCCAATACATACCGGGTGTGGGCTGACAACCATCTACGGCTGTATCAAAACTCAACGCCAACCGTTCTTGTGGGCTGGCAAAAAAGTGGATGACGCTCATCAACTCTTCGGTTTGAGTGGCATCTGCAAGGAACATCAAGGTTTGGTCGGTACGACCACGTTCCATCCAATCTTCCAGCTTTGCTAATTCTGGCGCAGACCACCCACTCGGTGGTTCAACCGTCCTGCGTGGGGTCGCAGAAACCATAATGGGTATAGTCGCCTTTTTTGCCCCAATTTCATCAGCCAATACCTGTGGTTCATTGACAAAAATAGGTGATTCACGTTCTGCTTCCAAGACCAAAAATGGATCATTTCGCACTCGTGCAAAATCGTTTGGCTCAAAAATGAGGGCATGGGCAATAAACGCGCCCCGCCGACCTTCTTTGTCATTAATCCGCATATCGGGTTCAATAATGGTGCTATAGACAATCGCTACACGCCCTGTTTCTAATGTAAAAAACTGGAGGCGATCACCATCGCCCTGAAAACACTGAACACGGCGCTCAATGGCGCTCACTTCGGTGGCAGATAATGAGGGTGAATGAAATACCACCTGATAGCCACTCCGCCCTTTTGGTGAATATTCTGCCTCAACACGACTATATAACAATTGTGAGGCAGACAGCGTAAATGATTGAGCCACTGGTCACTCCTTACAAATTAAGCGAAAACCAAAATTTTTAATACGCGCCCCTTCACGGCTATTGGCTAACCGTTGTGGGTCGGTTGGCGAAATAACGATGCTCCGATACCCATGCCCAACAAACGCATTTTGTTGCTCATCTTCATAAACAAAATCCAAAATCCCGTTGGTGAGGTGCATTTGGTCTGCCAACGAATCAATCTTATTAGAAGTATTCTTCTTGAGTGCCTCTAAAACGGCACGCACACGCGGTTTTAATGCCCCTACCTGCGAAATTTCGGCAACAATATCGCCCATTGGAGGGGCAGATGCCGCATAATCGTGAATGGCTCGCCATTCTTGTGAGGTGAGCAAACTATAGCCACGCCCAGCCCACGAAGCAAAGCGTTGTGCCTCGCGGGGCAAAATACCTGTCACAAATAAATGGGTAAAATTCGATTTATTGACCTGTGCAGGCGACACCCGCTCACTATATGACAATAAACTGGTATACCACGATTCATCGAACATGGCTTCGGTGGTAGCACTCATAAAATATTCAATCTGAATTTTGGTGATAGGCAAAAAATGCACGTAAGCATTCACCGTCGGAATATAAATGAGGGGAAATCCTGTTGAATCAAACCGAAAATGGTACATTGCTACAGACATGGTAATCGCTCCTAGTCTTTACGTAAAACAATCGTCATAAAGCGTTCAACAATATCGCGGGCATCGAATGAGGCATCATCCACCTCTAATTTATGCTGCCATGTAAGCGGAAAGTCGGCAGTTGTCACCACAAATAAATTTTCGTGCCAATCGCTATAGATATAGTCGTATAAATCATGAATATTGGCTTCGGTAATAATCATGACATACGTGGTGGCGGGGTTTAATTGGTCTAATGCCAAGCCGACAAGTGGAGAATATTTGCGCTTTGGAACGCCATCGGGTCGCAAAGCAGAAAAAGCGGGTTGCATATTACCCATATAGTAGGTGTTAATATCCATCCGTTGTGCCGACAGTTCATCATAAATCATGCCCAGTTTATCGCCTGTGGTGAACATTTTTGCGGTGCTATCTACCAAGATGATGGCTTGTGTGGCAGGAGGTTCACCGCCGCCAGACGGCATCAACGACCACAGCAACGGGTCTAACACACGAAAGCGCGTCAAAATCACACCCGCTTGGCGGTTATCCACATCGCTCCCTGTGGCAGATGTGATGGCAAAATTAATGGTCATCTTGCTCGATTTTATCCGATTAATCAGCGCCCCACCGCCCTCGACATCATCCATCGTATAATCTTTGAGTTCTTGTGAGATAGCACGCATCTCTTGGATATAGCTATAATCATCAAACGGGATAAGGTTTGCTTCGTTGCGTTTCATATCTTTAAGATTGCGGTACGGGTCTTTGCCCATATATCCGCGAATAGCTGATGGCAATTTATGGACAATTTTATCGCTCTTGGTGTAGATAATCAGCACATCGCGTCCCCGCGTTGGCGTGCCAAGTTGATCCATCCCCGCCAGATACACTTCTATTAAATCAAAAATAGACCGCCCAGATTTATCTTCTTCTAAATCTGCCAAACTGACCAAAAACCAGATGGTCTGGGCATGGATGATGGCATTGGCATATAGCCCAACCGTCTGAATATCGTCAAAGACCTCACCCGCCAAATCATAAATGACGAGGGTATTGCTTTCGACACCCAAAAAATTGTGAATCCCAATCAATAACGGGCGTGGCTTGGCATCTTTGGTGGTTGAATCTGGCACTTTGCCTTCTAATACTTGTTTGCGAATACCACGCACACTATCAAATGTATAGGCATCCAAATAGCTATGAAATGTGCCATCAGAGATTTTACCCAAATTTTCGACAGTGACGGCAATGCTATCGAGTAAGGTAGATTTGCCGTGCTGTGTCATCCCCACCGTGACAATGAACACGGGTGGGGTCTTGCGGGTGGCTTGGATATATTTAGGAGGCACTTCTTCACCACAACTGGGACAAACGTTATTGGTGGGCGAAAGATTGTGCTTACTGAGGCAATACGGGCAAATAATCATCACTTCCTCCGCGTAGTTCTACGTAAAATATCTTTGGCTATTTCTTTGAATGGGTCTTTTTGAGCATCTTCACTGGGGATAGGCAGGCGTTCAATGCCCATCGGCATGGTGAAAGATTGCTCACTAATCACAAAAAGCCGACCAGCCCATGTATCATCATCCACAAAATCCTGCCAATCTGCGAGTGGCTTATTGGTGATAATCGCCACAAATTGGGTTTGGTCTGGGGTATATCGCTCCAAAATGGGACCAATAATCGGCGCGTAGTAAGGCAATCCCTTTGGCAACAAATCATCGGGCTTGAGGGTGGTTTTTCTGGCTTTGGGTTCTAAAATAGCCACCATTTCCTGCCGACCCAAACGATGCACAATGGTTAACACCTTGCCATTGGCTTCGGATAAAATGCCCCCCAGCAACCGAATGGCAAAATTGGGCAAGCGTTCACGCATCGAATGGTCGCGTCCAGAGACATCTAATAAGACCACTCCATAAGACACATCTTTGTCTTTTGGCAAGGGGGGCAAATCGCCATCGCGCTTGCTGTATAACTGCAAGCGGATACTATCCAATACGGTTTGCACATTCACCCGAATCTCGCGGTGTTCTTTGCGATGCGACAATAACCAGTCTTCCTGATTGGCAATTTCTGCCAGCACTGCATCTCGAAATTGCTCATTTAAGTTGGGCAATTCGAGTAATTCATTGGCAAAATCTGATGAAATGCCCTTTGGCGGAGCAGATGGTTGATATTTCACCGTCATGGATTTGGGCTGGATATTGCTCCTGCGTCCGCGCCCACCACTACCTCTTCTGGCGGCATTTTGTGCCTCTTGGATCGCTCGCTGACGGCGCACCTGCTCCTCAATTGCCCAACGAATGGTCTCGTTGACCAATTCGATAAACTGCAAAAATCCTTCGCCAACATCGATAAACAGCGTCTGCAAGCGCAAAAGCGTCTCTCTGACGATGAGCTGGTTCATCGTCCTATCGGCATCATCTTTATCTTCAATATAGGCAATGCCCCGAATAAATTCAGAGACCGTCCCGTCTTCTGTCACTAGCAGACGCTCTGACCAGCGTTTATTTTTTGCCCAGTCTAACACGGTCTGAATAATGCCATTAAACTCGGCAAATCCGGGTTCCAGTTGCATAAATGGGGGAAACAAGGTGAGCAATGGGGAAAGTGCTTGCACATCATCCCAATTTGCCCCTTGCCGATAGAAGTTAAACAAAATTTTGGTGCAGGCTTTACCAATTTGGGCTTTGACGGGGTCGCCACTGATGAGCCATTCATGCACTTTTTCAGTGGTCTTGATGAGGTCAATCCGCGACCATAGCAAAATAGTCGAGCCAATGGTCAAGGTGACATCACGCGGGGGGATGGTCTCTGGGACAATATCTAATTGTGTGACCCATTCATCCAATTTTTGCCATAGCGCATTTTGGTCTTCCTGTGATACATCTTGGTCTTTCTGTAGTGGAATATCATTCTCTTTCTGCCGATATAGTGCCAATTGGTTATGCCATACTGTGGTATTTATGGCATGTAATTCGGTGATGATTTGTTGTTGCACACGCAATTCGATATTGCGTGCGACCACTGTATTAAATTCTTTGGGGACACCCAACCATTGAAGTGCGCCCACAGGTAATTTTTCCAGCAGGGGCGAGGGATTGCCCAATAGAAATAATTTGCCAAACCACTCCCAAGTTGGTTGTGGCGCTGGTGATTTGTCTTTGCCTGTATCTTTGTCTATATTTTTGTCTTTGGATGCTTGGAGTGCCTCCAAGAACGGATTATATTCTTTGGGTGCTTGAATATTACCCAGCAGACTATCTACAAATTCTGGCAAGTCGTGTATATCGCCACGATTCAGGCTCAAGATAAAGTGACTGGCTTCGGCAGTGATGGGCAGAAAATTGAGCGAAGGGTTATGGATGAGAGGCATTAAGAGGCGCGGACGAGAAAAATCGAGGTGCAAATCGTCTTTTCTAATGGTGCCAAAATCCACCGATTCTGCCTCAAATCGCCCCAAATGTAGCGGGGTGCTGTTGGCAAAGGATTTTTCATCTGCCATTTGCCACCGCCCTATCCACCCCAAATGATAAATCCGTAGCGGGGTCAGTGTTGCCAAACGTTGCAGAATATCAAATATCCATCCATAATAATGTTTATTGGCAGATTCTCCCGCATCCACCAAAACCACCCCATATTGTTGCACAGGCAATGCCAAGACCACCCCATCCATGATATAACAGCGCGTCAATAATGCCATCGCACTACGGCGCACCTCATCATGAGGGCAATCTAACCAGCAAGCGATGAGGGCATCTATGAGCATGGGACGTGTCCGTTGATGGCTCACATTAACCAAATGGAGCAAGGCGGGATAAACCTGCGCCCGCCAAATATTATCTTGGTTTTCTATGTCAGCCTCATTCATGGCACTCAGATAGTCATACCATGTCGCCAATGTCTTTACCGCCGTGTGAATGGGAGTTTGGTTGATAAGTCCTAGCATTTCGGCAGTATTATGATGAATATTTTCCTCTGCCATCGCACTACCCAAGAACAGGGTGAGCAACATCTTATTCATATCGGTGCCAATATTAATACTGGCATCCAGCATCGCGGGCAACAATCCCAACAATTGCAGATGTCGTTCTTCTATCACCTGCACCTTCGATTCGACTGTCATCTGAAAAAGATAATTAATGGTCATGCGCCCCAATTGCCAATCGAGCGTGGATGTCTCTCTGGTGAGCCATTCTTTGAGCAAATTCACCATATCATCGGGGCTATTTTGCGAAATTTGTTGGATAGTACGGATGATTGCCATGCCCAACTGGTCTGCCATTGCCATTTTACGGACTGTGACACGCTTAGAAACCTCTTGGTCTATAAGTTTTTTTATCTCCACAGGGGATGGCACTTCATCATCTTCTGTCTCTTTGAGTGTCTCTTGAACCGCTTGAATGATGGTATGGCGGGTGATTTTTTCGAGTTGAGATGTATCGAAATTATTGGTAGCAACACACGCCTCTGTGAGCCATTTTTGCAATTCAGTAAGGGTATTTTGGGCAACCCGCGCCTCACTCAAGACCGTTGCATCGGCTGATGATGGGCGTGTCGCAATCTGGCTAATGATCTCGTATATCGGCGAAATTGCCACAATCGCCGCCCACAGGTAATCATATTGTTTCGATTTTATCCAATTGCCTAATATTTCGAGGATAAAGGGGTGATTGTTGACATTGCGTGCCAAATAACTAAGGGTAAACGCCACACTACTTGCCACATGCCCCTGTGGATGTGATGCCAACTTGTTGAGAACAGCATCCAACCGATTTTTGCGAACTTCGCCAATCTGACCAATGGCAGTGGCGATTAATCGCCAAATTTGAACATCATAATAACGAGATTGTCTAATTAAATCACCCAAAAAATCAATCAGACCCCATAACAAGCGGTGGTGATTGACGATTTGGCGCTCAATTTCTTCGATATATTCTTGTGGACGCGCCACATCAAATTCAAGTACCTCGCGTCTCCGTTTGAGAAGCAACACCTCATGGAATTTTTCGTCACTAATGGGGCGGGCATCATGAAGCCAATATTCATCTATCATCGAATCACGCAAATGGGAGATAGACAGGTCGTATAGCTCATCTAAATCGTGTTGAGATAACCCACGAAATAAGACCACAAACATGGCGTATAATTTTTGATTGAGTGAAAGATTCTCAAACCACGGACGGGTTTGTGTGCGTCGTTTTTCTTCACCAACAATCTCATCAATGAGTTTTTTGGCTTCTTCATCGCTTTGGGGAATATTGCTCTGCGCTCGCCTAAAAAAATTGTCTATCTCGCTGGGACGTTTGACCTGTTCCAAGATAATCCGTGCAATTCTTTTAATCTGTTTGCGGTCTTCGCTATAGATACTGGTTGTCTTTGGGTAATTTCTGTTTAAAAATTTAACATAAATCTTATCTAACGAGACACGCAAATTCCCGTATTCATCGGTGGTCTCATACCTCAGAAATTTGCCCAACTCTGGATAATCTTTTACACGATAAGTCGTTGTGAGGATAAGCGTAATCTTGTGTTGGGATAACATCCATTTGAGGCGTTTGACATATTGCTCAGAAATCTCGCGGATTTTTCCGCCTGCCTCATCAAAAATATCACGGATGATTAAAATAGACCCCTGTGGCAATTTCTGAGATATGCTATCTTGGTCAGAGACCTTATCATCGCCAACTGGTTTAACATTATTAATGCCAGGGCGCACAATATCAAATAGGCTTAAGCTGGTGGTGGCGGCTTCTGGGACATATTCATATATTTGGGGTTCACTATTATCACCCGCCAATTTGAGCGCCAAATGCAATGCGGTCGCATATCGGCCTGTGTTGCGCTCGCCACAGATAAAATACATTTTATAATCACGCGCACTATTCACCTCAGCTTCATCGAAAAAGGCGACAAATCCAGCAGGTTTAACAAATACACGCTCTAATTCCTTATAGTATTGGCGCTCCACCCTGTAAAAAAACAGGTTCTGCAAATTCGTATGGGCATACGATTTTTCTTTGGCATCTTTTTGATTATCGGCATTCGATGGTGCGTCTTTGTCTAATGTCTCTTTGAAACGCTCATTGACACTCTCTCCCTCACGCATATCCTCCGCCGATGCACCTGTTTCTGGTGGGGTATCATCTAGTGGGCGGATTTCATCCAGTGGGGTATTGGTTTGGGCATTAGCCTCATCCTGTGTCACACCGATATTCATCTCTGGCTGTTGCGATGTGCCTGTCGTCCCAAAAGCATCGAGCATCCCGATATTGGGATAATTTTCTGGTGTAGGCTGGTCTATGGCTTCAAATTCATCCGCCTTTGGATGCTCAATATCGCCATTTGGTGGGTCTGATGGCGACTCAAATTTGGGTTGTTCCGTGTTTGGGTTGGTATCATCGTTCATATTTCCCCCATGTATTGGTGACGTGGCTAATCAATATTGGCATTGCCCATTGTATATCGTCTACACACAACTGGCTGGCACGTATTTGTGCCTTTTGCATGGCATTTTCTGGTGGCAAAGAGCCTAAATGCTGATAAAACGTCTCTAAAAATATCTGAAGCACTATCGGGCGTATCTTGGCAGGAAAAATAAGGATAAGAGGCACATCCAACGACATAAAAGCCGATGGAAGCAGGGTATCTTGGGTAGTCTCTAACACAAAAACTGCCATCCATATCCGATGCCCCATCCGTAATGTGGCGGCAATATCGGTTATGGGGAATTGTGTGGGACGGCGTTGCACATCACAAAAAAGGAGTCCAGATGCACTGGCATACCCATGATGATGCCAGATATTAAATGGCTGTGCTGTCTCAGATCCATTGGTGAGGCGATGCAAGAAACGTGGGGCAGTAATCCGTTTTTCTGGCACAGATTGATAACCAGCAGATTGGAATATGGCTTCTTCTGGCAAGTCAAAATCATCATATCCCTGTGGTATGGCGTTGGTGAATAAGATGCAGGGGAGTGCTTTTGGCGCTATCACAGAAATAGTCTGGGTGGGATTTATGACAAGGCGCAAAATGGAACAAGGGTATTGTAAGACAAAAAAGCCGTTTCCGTTATGAATCCATTCCCATGGCAAGTCTATATACTCATCCGCAGAATGTGTTTTGATGAGCAGAAGTAACGAAGCATCTTCTTTTTTGGCAGTATCGATGGCTTCCATAAAGCGGCTACTGATTGGATGAGGGAAAAATGTGTTATAGAGAAGCCTACCCTGCCCGATGGAATCTAATAATTTTATATCGGCAGATTGTGAACTATGGGGCAAAAGGGGCAAAACAATATCGGCTTGGATATTCTGCCTCTGTGGGTCACGCGCCAAAATTTTACAACTACTGCCGTTCTTGATGAGCGTCAACTCAAAGGTGTGTCGCACGGGAGGGCGTTTCCGTTTTTCTTCTTCCTCTTTTTCTTTCCATCTTTCTGCTTCTTCGCGTTCTTGTATTTCTTTTTCTATTTTTATCTTTTGCCTTAAATCGGCAATACTTTCATCTAATTCAGATAATTCTGCCTCTAATACCTCCAATTGATAATCAAGCGAAACCTGTGTGGCTGGGTTAATTTCAGCGAGCCAAGATTGTTCGACTGCATCATACTGTTTCTGCAACAGTGCGCGTTTTTTTTCATTACGGTCTAATTCACGTTGATATTGCGACATTGCCCCACCCTATTCGTTATGATTTGAGTTGTGCCAGTTCCGTCTCAATCTCGGTCATCTTGCGCTCCATATCATCGGCTTGACGACCCAATAAAACTCGACTCGCAGGGTTTAGATTCACATTCATATCAGCCACCACTGCATCATATTGCTCCGACAAAATTTCTAGCTGTTGTTCGAGTCGCTTCATACGGCGCATGTGTGCTGGTGTACCCGTTGTGGGTATATTGGTCTTGACGTTATTGACCGAAGATTCCAATTCGCGCAAAACGGCAACCGATTCTTTGGGTGCTAATATGTATGATGCGATAGGGGCTTGTGGTGTAAGTCCCAATTTATCGGTCATAACACCTATCAATTTTGTTAGCATGAGGTCGTATTCGGTGGCGGTTTCCCATGCGGTAAAATCGGCATATTGGGTAGATTGAATGACGAGTGGCACATCAGTGGGTGGGACGAGTTCTAGCAATATGGGGAAAATGGGGTATCCAAGACTGCTGGCACGCACTAATTCTGCACGGCAAAATGTGGACTGAATATATCGTGGAGAAAAAACCGCAATAAGCGCAATGGCATCATTAAGGGCATATTCAAGCGCCTTAATCCAATCATCTCCCACACGGATGCCATCTAACCTATCCATCCATATAGAAATACCCTTAAGGCGCAGGTCTTGTGCTAATTTTAAGGCAAAATTGACATCTTTGCTAGAATAACTGAGGAAAATATGTGTTTTAGACATACAATTTCCTTTATGATACCCCGATAAATTTTATCTTCTTACAATCATAGACTATTATATCATTTACTGCAACTGTTTGGATAAATACAGACCATAATGTAACAAATTTGGCGTTTTTCTACCCGATTGTTAGATTATGGTCTGTCTCATTTTCATCGCCTAATATCACGCTTTGGGGGTGAGCCAATAGTCCCCCCCACCGCGCTCACGGGACATAAATCCAAACTCGACCAATGCCCGCCGAATGGTTGCATAATCGGCGTGTATGTCTGTGATAATCTGGTTGGTTTGTCTCTCGCTATACCGCACACCCACCTCAAATTTTGTCGCTAACCAACGCAATACCACCAACCAACTTTTTTCTTTTGACGATAACTGTATCAGTTTGCCATTGCGGGTATTGTCGCGCAGGACTTTTTTATCTTCTTCATCCCAATTGAGCGCATCAATCCACGCATTTTCCGAAAGAATGGTTTCTGGATGTTTCATTGGCTCTTTTATTTGAGCAATGAATGTTTTTAACAGGTCTAATTGCTCAGGCTTCAACATATAAAACCGTTGATTACCCGCCATACGCAAGGTCAAAAAACCCGCCGTATGCAATTTGCTCACATGGTGCGATACCGTTGGTTCAGATAAACCGATTATCTGTGCCATCTCGGTGACAGTGCGTTCTTGGTTTGCCATCATGCGCGTCATTGCCAACCGATTTTCATCGGCTAGTGCTTTGAGCATAAACAGTAAATAGA
>DAOTUO010000218.1:0-1981 GCA_034436595.1 Anaerolineae bacterium
CATAGTCCTGTCCTCTCTTTACTCATTATCCAAATAAATATTTAGCGCACGGCGCAGGTCATTGATGATGGTCTGCTTAAATCCCTCTGGGGCAATCACCTGCACATCGGGTCCCCAACTGCGTACCCACGACAAAATTTCGAGTTCACCCGCCAGTCTTGCCGTCCACATCACACTGCCATCGGTCAAGACCTGTTTTTTTTCGTTGGGATGAAACACTTGCTCCATCACCCGATTGGCAACATGCGCTGGAAACCGCAATTCAAAGGTCTGCAAAATATCTTCTTGCCCATACCAAATCCCCCATGAGTGTCTGAGTAAATCCATTGGGCTAAGTGATGGTGGTTTTTGATAGTGGGCGCTCAACAAACGTGCGGCATGGATGCGATCGGTTTTGAAGGTACGCAAGTCATTGCGGGTTTGGCTGTGTGCAATGAGATAGGTGCCATCGCTTAAAATTGCTGGTTCAAATAAATAGGGTTCTATGATATGTGTATCTAAATCATTTTGGCGTGCCTTTTGATAGTCAATTTCGACCACTTGCCCTTTTAGCCATGCCTCGATGAGGGTCTCCCAGACCACATTATGGTTGTTTGGCATAGTGCGCTCTTGTTCTAAATAGTGTACCGAGTCGCGCAACATACTGACCAAATCGGGACGCTGGAGGGCATCGGCAATGCGGTTTAGGGCGCTAATCATAAAATGAGGCGCACGACTGGTTTGGCGGATATATCGGCGGAGCGCCAAATAAATAATCACTGCCTCTTTGGGTCGGAGCGATAAGTGATAAGGGCTATTTGTCAATTCTAGACGATAATGTCCGCGCTCTTCCTCAAGGATAGAGTAGCCATCATTTTGTAGTTCTTGGATATAGCGATAGGCGGTTGAGGGGTTACAGCCGAGTTCATCAGCCAATTCCCGTGTGGTTATTCCATGCGTGCTACGCCTTAAAAGTGTAATAGTTGTATCAAGTGCCTTTTGTTTATTTGTCATAAGTTTATGCTATCATTCTTTTGAATGCCCAACCTAAACATATTATATCAAATAATGATTGCAAAACTTGCAATATTCAGGTTATAAAATTGCAAGTTTTACAAGTAGCTCAGATAAATGCTTCAATTTATCGTGATTACCGAGCCTCTATTAGAGATGATTTGCTTTTTCACCAAATCTATTGCCAAGTCTCATATTTTTGGACATACTCTCATCAGGTTTTAGGCATGAGGAGTGAATGATGCCAACATTTGAAGAGCTTGAGCAATTGATACGTAAGCTGAATTTTCCAGAAGAAGAAGTAGAGGCATTTCTCCAAGAAGTGAAAATGCGGAGTAGCCCAAAATTGAGCGTGGAGGAACATAAAGCATAAGTGCTTGAAATCATACAAACGCTAATAACCGAGAAGATAAAACCCAGATGTGTTTTTCTCTACCCAGAGGATTATGAATTGTCATATATTGCGGACTTGAGTGTGGAATGGCGTAAGAACACATTATACTTTACGGCACGTTATCGTGACCCGAACAGCCAGGTAAAACGGTTGGTAGATTATACGAAGATATCTCGGATGGCAAAAGGGCGATTTAATTTATCGTACAGGAGACATACGGGTGAATATGTGATGTTGTACGAGCGCATTTTGTTGGAGGAGTGTGTAGAGATGCTCCAAGAAGATATGCTACTGATACCATGATGAGCAAGATAGAGTAGGGCGGGCTGAATTCTCCATTGGAGAAAACCCTTGTATCTATAGCCCATCCGTGCTATACTTTATCTATCCTGCCCCCTAAACAGGATAAATGTATGGCGCTGGCGGGCTTGCTCGAATGATTAACCCCACAGGTTGAGTAACCCGCTAATAGCCCATACAAATACCCCTCACAATGCTGTTCTTTCCTTTATATCATCCTTTGCACCAACTCATTTGGTATGTGTATGGGGTACTGATTTCATGACACTTATAAACGGTTTACTTCTTAGAGAG
>DAOTUO010000219.1:0-19617 GCA_034436595.1 Anaerolineae bacterium
TTCACGGGGTTTCAGAGGGTCAGACGGGTGGTTCACCGCCCGTCGGCAGGTAACATACACGCTATTTTTATCCTATTTTGCCTTTTTAACTACGGACAAGCCTTATATGCCGTCCACTGGGAGGATAGGGGATGCTTTTAAGGATTTTTATCAATACGATGGCATGGAGTTTTATTTTCCATGCCATTTTTATTTCTAGTAAAAAATAGCTTGTTGACAAAAAAGTATATAATGAGATAAAATTGTCTCATAAGAGAAAGTGAGTGATTATTTTGGATACCGATTCGTCTCTAAAAGATGAGCGTCGCCTGCATATCTTGGATGCGGCGGCGGAACTACTCGCTACCAAGCCGACGGCTTCATTAGCAGAAATTGCGTCCCATGCCCGCATTGGCAAAGCCACGTTGCATCGCTATTTCCCCAACCGTGAGGCACTTTTAGTTGAACTCGCCCTACGCGCCTTGTCTATCATCTCAGAGGCGATTCGTGCCTGTCGGCTAGAAGAAGATAGCGCCCCTATCGCATTGGCACGCCTCGCAGAAGCCCTCATTCCACTCGGTGACAAATTGTATTTTCTGCTCAATGAACATATTTGGGATGTGAATCCAGAATTGGCATCGGCAGAAGAAAAAGTGGATGCGCCTGTCTTGCGGTTGCTAGAACGCGGGCAGGCAGAAAGCACACTACGGCGTGATATTTCTGTCGTATGGATGATGTATCAATTGGAATTTAGTCTGTTTGGGGCATGGCAAGCTATTTTCGATGGCAACCTCGCCCGCCGTGATGCCCCCCGCCTGATAATAGACAGCCTATTGGGGGGAATTGCCACCAAACCCTAAGTAACTCATCTGTCACACCACAATCACATTTTTGCCCTGCCAGTGTCATTTCGCGCTGGTCTATCTTTCGCTTTGCTTATCACCGAGAGGATATAGATATGACCGCTTCACCTGTTGTTCGCCCATTACAAAATCGGATTGTCGCGCTAGATGTCTTGCGCGGATTCGCCCTGTTTGGCGTGTTACTGGTCAACATGCTCGATTTTAGCAGTTCTGCCTTGCGTGCCAATACATTAGGTATGCGTGGCAATGAATTTGACCAGTTGATAGATATACTCATCAGTTTTTTTGCAGTTGTCAAATTTTATCTGCTATTCAGTTTTTTGTTTGGTATTGGATTTGCGGTGCAAATGCGCCGTATGGAAGCCAGTAACCGCCCGTTTGTGATGTTTTATCTACGCCGTTTGTTGGTATTGTTCATTATCGGCGTTGTCCATACGATTTTTCTGTGGGATGGCGATATTCTCACCCTATACGCGGTTGCAGGGGTGATGTTATTGCTGGTGCGCCGATTATCCACACAGATTTTACTCGGTTTAGCGGGGATAATCGCGCTGGGCGGGTTGGTCATATTCAGTTTTTCGACAGAACTCAGTCAGATGAGCGCCATGATGGGTACAGAGGACATCGCCATATTTCTCACGGGGAGCTATGGCGATTTGGTGAATTATCGCCTGCAACAAGCATACATGCTGGATATTCAAATTCCGATGGTGCTGGTGATGTTTTTGCTGGGGTTGGTTGTGGGGCGCAGTGGCATTTTGGATGAACCAGACCGCTACACGCCATTTTTGCGCCGTTGGTGGAAATGGGCATTGCCCGTGGGGATTATCGGGAATATTTTGCTCCTCTGGGGATTTCAAGAGGGGCAAAGTTGGATGATTAGCATCGGCGTGCATATCGGTGCGCCCGCGCTCAGTTTTGTGTATGTGTGCGCGGTGTTGCTCCATGCCGAAAAACTACGTGTCCTCGCCCCAGTGGGTCAAATGGCGCTCACCAATTATCTGACCCATTCGCTGGTGTGTACCACGCTGTTTTATGGCTATGGCTTTGGATTATATGACCAATTATCACCCACACTCACATTTTTGCTGGTATTTGTGATTTATGGGGCGCAAATTGTCATGAGTCGCCTGTGGATGAGCCGATTCCGCTTTGGCCTGATGGAATGGCTATGGCGTAGCGCCACCTATTGGCAAATTCAGCCCATCCGCCGTCAGTCGCAGATGAACCTATCGGAAACCGCCTAGTGTATTTTTATTGGAGGAAACCATGACACAACCAGCCATCACGATTATATCAATACTCATGAGTCGCGTGATGCGTCAACAAGCGGCAGAGGTGTTTTATGAGGCATTTACCCAAAAAGTGCATCATCTGGAATTATTTCCACGGACCCCAGAGCAAGCCATCCGCATTTTGACCGATTGCATGGATGTGTCGCATGGCATTTATGCCCTATGCGATGGGCGGGTGGTGGGGGTGATTGGCATCAAATATGCCGATGGGCGCAATTTTATGCGCTTCTCATTCGACACTATACGGCGCGAATTTGGGTTATGGGGTGCATTATGGCGCTATACATGGCAAAAGATTGACCAATTTTTCACCCGTATCCCTGACCATGCCCTGAATGTGCGTGGGATTGCTGTCCACGACTCCATGCGTGGGCGCGATGTTGGCACACTCCTACTGGAGGCGTTTGCCAAACGTGCCATAGAAGAAGGATTTAGCCACATCACCCTAGAAGTCGTAGACACCAACCCCGATGCACGCCGATTATATGAGCGATTGGGATTTTCGGTGATTCGGCGCGAAAATTATGGCTGGTTGACCCAATCGGCGGGATTTACCCATGTGGATTTTATGTGTAAGCCAATATGAGAATTTGCCATAGGTGGGTAATCGTTTTATTCATCCGTAGATTTTTTTGATATAATCCAGTTGCCCAATAAAATAATGAAAGGGGCAATTGGATTTTTTCTATGGAAAATACAGGCTCTATTCGCAAAACAGCCATAACGGTGGGCATACTTGCCCTGATTGCCATATTCCTCTATACCCTTTTGGATGTTGGGACAACGGGCGCAAATCCCCAAGACCGCATCAGCACGTTTACCACGCGCTTTTTGGGCATATTCATCGAAGCCGCGCCATTTTTACTCTTGGGGTCATTGTTTAGTGGACTCATTGAGGTGTATGTCAGCCGTGAAGATTTATTCCGTGTGTTGCCCAAAAACCCCATCTTGGCGACCATTGCGGGTGCATTTATGGGCTTGGCATTTCCGGTATGCGAATGTGGTGTTGTGCCTGTCACACGCCGATTATTCACCAAAGGCTTGCCGATGTCGGTGGGTATCGCCTTTATGCTCGCCGCCCCTGTCATGAACCCGATTGTATTCGTCAGCACCTTTATCGCGTTTGGCTGGACAGAAATTATCGTCCTGCGCTTTGTGGTGACGGCGGTAGTTGCTATTAGCATCGGACTGATTTTTGCCACAGTCGCCCGTCCACACGAAACCCTCCTGCCTATCTCATTTGCACCTGTGCGTGGAGGTAATCATGGCGCATTATCGCCAAAATCCACACAAAAAAGCCTATTTAGCAGTTTATATCGGGCGTGCCGTGTGGCGAGTGATGAATTTTTTGAGATGGGGCGCTTTCTGATTATCGGCTCATTGTTGGCGGCGTGGATGCAAACCCGTGTGTCGCAACAAGATTTGATCAGTATTGGTTCTGGTGTTGTTTTATCGGTATTGGCGATGCAAGCACTCGCCTTTGTACTCAGTTTATGTTCGACTGTAGACGCATTTTTGGCGTTGTCGTTTCTGAACACCTTCACCACAGGTTCTTTGGTGGCATTTTTGACCTTTGGTCCGATGGTGGATATAAAAAGTGCCATGATGTTTGCGGGTGTATTTAAGAAGAAGATTGTTGCCTATTTGGTAATTTTACCCTTCCTGATGACATTGCTGGTTGGGATATTGATTAATATTTGGATGATGAGGTGATAGCGTATGTTGGCTCAATTAAAAAATATTCCTGTGCGTGACGGGGTAAAAATTGCCCTGCTATTTGGATTATCGGGTTATTTTTTGTGGAATATCCTCACAGAGAATTTGTCTAATTACATCAATACCCGCTTTGGATGGCTCAGTTGGGTGGCGGTGGCGTTGTTTTTTGCGATGGGGGTGGTCAACTTATTGCCCTATCTCCGCAAAAAATCCGATGCGCCTACGCCCTTCATCCAGACGAATTCAGTCATGCCCAATGGCTGGTCGGTGATGCTGATTTGTGCTATTCCGTTGGCATTAGGCACGCTTATCCCGTCAAAACCGTTGGGTGTGGAATCGCTCACAGGCACACTCAACACCAATGTGAGTGTATCCAAGACCACCGTCATCACCCGTGACCCGCTCAAACGTAATATTTTGGATTGGTTGCGTGCCTTTGGCTTAGAAGCCGATAAAACCCGTTTTAATGGGGTGGAAGCCGAATTTAGCGGATTTATTTATCGCAATCCAGAATTTACAGAGGGTCAATTCATGGTGGGACGATTTATCGTTAGTTGTTGCACCGCCGATGCCGACCCCGTGGGCTTGCCTGTGTATTCATTGGCGGCAGAAGATTTGGCAGAAGGGCAATGGGTGACTGTGCGGGGTAAATTTACGGTGGGCGAATTTCGGGATAGCATCACGCCGATTTTGCAGGCAGAAATTGTCACCCCTATTGAACAACCCAAAAATAGTTATTTATACCCGTGAGCGATGCCATGCAGACAAAATCTTTCACCCGTCTGGGACTCACCCCGTTTGATATGGTGGTATGGGCAACATGCGCCATACTCGCCCTCGTCATTGGCTTATCCGTTGCATTTGGTATCCCAGAAGATATTTTGCGGGTGGCATATTTGCGACTCGATGACGAAGGCAAGTATTATCAGATTTTTGCCACCGACCCCAATGACCTCAACAATAAACGGCAACTGACCAACACATCCAACGGGATTTATGATTTTGATGCCAGTTCAGACGGACGCACCATCGTCTATACCACGCGCGACCCCATTACCTTCCACGCTGATTTATATCTGCTAGATGTGGCTAGTGGGCGTGCGACCCTATTGACTAATTGCAAAGGGGAAGATAGCGATTGTTTCGCGCCCATATTCAACCCCAATGGCACACAAATCGCCTATGAACGTGTGCCACTCAACAGCGATTTAGGCACAGGCATCGGTAGTCCGCGCATCTGGATTATTGATATTAGCGTTCAACCCGCCAGTAACACGCCCCTCATCAACGAGACACAAATTTTGGGGACGGGGGCAGTGTGGTCTGGGAATGGCTCTCATATCGCATTTTATGATAATGCCAATGGCGGGATTGTGGTCTATACCCTTGCCGATGGCAATTTCCAGTTCATCCCATCCACTTTTGGGGTGACAGGGGCGCTCTCTCCCGATGGCGATAGGGCGATTTATCCAGAGATGATATTCGATGGTTCTGTCTCTCGTGCTTATTTGCAAATTGCCGATTTAGCGGGTGGTGTGTCGCAAATCCTCACCGACCCCAGCGAAATGACTGATGACCAAACGGCGGCATGGAAGCCCAATAGCCCCATAGTCGCCATTGGTCGGCGGTATATGGATGACCGTTATACACGCGGTGGGCAAATTTATCTGCTCAACAGCGATACCCTCTCCGTTGAGCCATTGGTGATTGACCCGCGTTATTCTAGTGGCTTTTTCCTGTGGGATGCCGATGGGGAACGCTTGGTGATGCAACGCTTTCAGCAAATTGGAGATGACGGTTTGCCCTATAATCGGGGTACAACTGAGGTGTGGGTCTATGAACTCGCCACCGAGCGCCTGATAAAGATAGATGATAATGCCCGCAACCCGCGTTGGTTGCCCTGAAGGAGTAAATTTTATGTCCGATGAAAATAACGATATTCCACCTGTGGATGATAGAGACGATATAAATCTCGCCCCAATAAAGGATAATGACCCCAAAACCGTCTCACCATTCCTCATCATATTCGGTATCACGGGGCTAGTGGGATTGGTGATTGCCATCATGCTTTTTCTTGGTGAAGCCAGTCCTCCCGCCGATGGTGATACCGTTCAAGCTGTCCCCACCACCCCCGCGCCACCACGCCCATTGAACGATTGGCGTGCCGAAGATTTTGCTCTGCAAAATTTAGACGGCGAATTGGTCAGCCTATCCGATTTTTCGGGACGGGTCGTGTTTGTGAATATGTGGCATACTGCCTGTGAGCCATGCGTGCGAGAGATGCCCGCTTTTCAGCAATTTATGAGCGAACAAGGCGAGAATGGCGCGATGATTTTGGCGGTGAATCAATTGGGTCAGACCCCCAATGAGATACGCCCGTTTTTGGATAATATCGGCGTGAGCAATATTACTGTCCTCATAGACCCCGATTTTATCCTCAGAGATAAATTCCCATACAACTTTTTCCCAACCACCTATGTCATAGACAAAGAAGGCATGGTACGATTTTTTAAGGTCGGGGAACTCGACATCGCACAAATGCGCCAATGGGCAGAACAGTTAGAGGGCTAATGGACGGATTATTGCCATTCAGATTTGCATTTACAGATAAGCAATGGGGGCAAAAATTTGTCGTCCTCTCCCTGCTCACACTCAGCATGACGGCATTATTCGCGTTGGCAGTGGTATTTAGCAACTCCACGCCCATTGTGGCGGTGATGCTTGTTTCGATATTCACCATCATCGGATTATTTCCGTTGTGCATCGTACTCGGTTATTTGCTGGGGATTGTGCGCCGTGTCGATGCAAATGAACCCATACTCCTCCCGCGTTGGGAAGAATGGGATGTGCTGATTGCGCGTGGGGCGGGGTTATTGTTGGTCATGACCATTTATAATACCCCGTTGTTGCTCTCGGTCATCACACTCATATTCATCCCGCGCTTTTTGGGGAATACCAATTTTGCGGGGGCGGCATCGTTATTGATACTATGCTGTGTGTTGCCATTTATCATCATCATCACCTCATTGGGATGGTTGTGTTTGGCGGTGGGTGCTATCCGCTATGCCAAAGGTGAGGGATTGAGCCTATTTTTTCGTCCAGAAACACTGCTCAGGAGCGCCTTTGCAGTGGGGGGATATTCTGCACAGTGGTTGCTGTTGGTATTGGTCTACAATGTCATTTTTTCGTTGATGCTCATTATCCCCTGCATCGGTTGGATGGTCTATGGGGCATTTTTATTCCCCGCGCATGGACACTTGCTGGGGCAATATGGGCAACATTTAGATAAAGCCGTTGCCGATGCGAAATCCGCGCCAAAAGCAGATAAAAAGCCACCCCAAAAACCGAATATGAGCCAAAAACCCCCGCGTCCGTTGGGGTCTGCGCCGAAGCGGAAATAACGGATGAAAAATCCCCACCCCCTAACATTCTCCTCACAGCGTAGGGATAGCCCATATCACCATTGGGGTGCAATCCATTGCACGCTTATACAGTTATTGAGGGTAGGGGTATTATTTGCCGTTTTTTTCCTCATGGGATGCACCCTCGACTACACACCACCCCCCACAGAGGACGTACAGGCATTTTTGCCCACGCGCTTTGTGCCACCGACTTATACCCCCATCCCGACCATCACACCCACACGCACCCCGCGCTCTACATCCACGCCAGAACCCACTCCCACCTCCACACCAGAACCCCTCGCAGAACTCATCATTATCACCCAAGCCTTGCCCATAGGGGTGGCGATTCCGCCAGAGGCATTAGGCGTGGTGAATGTCCCTGTGCGAAGTATGCCCTATAACGCTGTTACCGATATCACCGCCATCGTCAACCGTGTGACAACGGTGGCGCTAGGGTGTTATGAGCCGATTATTGCCGATGTCGTGGCAAGACGGCAGGCGGGTAGTGGCTTCTTGGAATTTACCGATTGTGAGCCTATCCCACAGGCACAACCGCCTTTTCGCATGAACAATATGGTTGTAGCGACCATTTATTTGCCACAAGGTACACAAATTTTACCCAGTATGGTGGCATTGCGCCCCTATCCGTTTCATTTATTGCCGATGGGCGCATTGACCAATCTATCCGATGCGATAGGGCGGGTGGTCACAACCGATATATTCACCGAACAACCCATCACACGGGTGCGAGTAGGGGAATAGGTGGGCATCATGCCCCTACATTTTCTGCCATAACGCGCTTACAATAAAACCCGTTCTTATCCCATAGCTATTACGGAGAAAATAAATTACCAATGGCAGAACAAAAAACAGTTCTTATCACAGGGGGCGCGGGATTCTTGGGAATCAATATGACCCGTCACTTATTGGCGCGTGGTCACAAAGTGGTCTCGCTCGATTTGCTCCCATTCGATTATCCAGAACGCCCCCAAATCACCGAAGTGACGGGGGATATTCGCAATCGCGCCGATGTCGAAAAGGCGATGCAAGGGGTGGATATTGTCATTCACACCGCCGCCGCCCTCCCTCTATACAAAAAAGAGGATATTTTTTCTACCGATATTGCTGGCTCGCGCAATGTCATCGAAATTGCCCATGCTCATGGCGTGGAACGCTTCATCCACATTTCATCCACCGCCGTTTATGGTGTCCCAGACCATCATCCCCTGTATGAAAATGACAAATTGGTCGGTGTGGGACCCTACGGCATCGCCAAAATTGAGGCAGAGAAAGTCTGCTTGGAATATCAGCAAAAAGGCATGACCGTGAGTGTCATTCGTCCAAAATCATTCATCGGACCAGAGCGTCTTGGTGTATTTGCCCTGTTATTCGATTGGGCAAAAGACAAGCGTGGCTTCCCGATTCCCGGTAAGGGCGATAATTTGTATCAATATTTAGATGTCGAAGATTTATGCGATGCGATTTATCTGTGTGCTACATTGCCCAAAGAGAAGGTTAACGATATTTTCAATATGGGTGCAAAAGAATATGGCACATTCAAAGGCGACTTTCAGGCGGTGTTAGACCATGCTGGATTTGGCAAAAAAGTGCGTTCATTCCCTGTCGCGCCTGCGCTGTGGACATTGCGTATTTTAGACCGTCTCAAATTATCACCTCTCTATCCATGGGTGTATGAAACGGCGATTAAAGACTCGTTTGTGTCTATCGAAAAAGCCGAAAATCAACTCGGTTGGAAGCCAAAATTCTCCAACAAAGATGCGCTCATCCGCAATTATGATTGGTATGTGGCAAATTTGGCGAATTTTGAAAACCAAACAGGCGTGACGCATCGCGTGCCTTGGAGCCAAGGCGTGTTGAAGATTGTCAAACGCTTCTTCTAAAGAATATTCATTTTAGAGGGAAGATGGGTGTTTTGTGGACGCGATATATCGCGTCCCTACGACCTTAAACACGGTGATATAATTGTAGGAACGGCATATAAGGCTTGTCCGTAGTTGTTTTGATGATTTTGCGTAGATATGGCAGGCGGTGAACCACCTACGTATATGACCAAAACCCCATAAATGGGGTTGGTCTGCCGATTTTTAGGGTCAGATAGGCATGATGTACGGGTTTGGCATGGCAAACCCCCCGCAACCAACCGTAAAAATCGGGCTTGCCATGGCAAGCCCCTACGCCATACCCATTTTTTGTGATGAAAATAGGCAAAACAACCCCGTTCACAGGGTTTCAGAGGGTCAGACGGGTGGTTCACCGCCCGTCGGCAGGTAACATACACGCTATTTTTATCCTATTTTGCCTTTTTAACTACGGACAAGCCTTACATGCCGTCCGCAGGGGCTGGGGGGAATAGGGGCTGTCTTTATAATTTCTTTCGACACTCTACTAACGATGCTGTTGTTTATATATCAAATTGGAGATAAGCGCAAAAATCTAAAAAAATTTGACGCGCAAGAATCTGATAGTGGCATCTTTGCTTATCTCATACAATGAGGGTATAAGATTGAGATAAGCAAAAGGATATGACTCATGGACGAAAACCGATTTTGGGATGCGGTGCAAAACCGCGATAGTGCTTATAATACCGTCTTTGTATATGCCGTTAAAACGACTGGAATTTTTTGCCGACCCACCTGCCCATCGCGCCGACCATTTCGGGAAAATGTCGAATTTTTCGATACCCCCCATGATGCCCAATCCGCAGGCTATCGTCCGTGTGAACGGTGTCACCCCGCCACCGAAAATATCCCAGACCCACATTTGCCCCTGGTCACAGAGATATGTCGGTATTTGGAAGGCGACCATGACCATCTGCCTACATTAGATGAATTGGGCGAAAAATTCACCCTGAGTCCCTATCACCTACAACGGATATTCAAGCGGATTGTGGGGGTATCTCCGCGCCAATATGCCGATGCCTATCGGCAGGGACGGCTAAAAAATGCCCTCAAAAATGGTGCAAATGCCACCGATGCCGTATACGATGCGGGTTATACCGCCAGTAGTCAGGTGTATAACCAAGCCGATAACATACTCGGCATGACCCCGATTCACTATCGGAATGGGGGCGATAGTATCACCATCACCTATAGTATTATTCCGTGCGAATTGGGCTATTTGTTGGTGGCGATGACCCCGCGTGGTGTGTGTAAAATCAGTTTGGGCGATAGTGAAGAGTTGCTGTATGCCGATTTACAGGTAGAATTTCCTCGTGCCGATATTACCCGTGATAATGACAAATTGATGCCTGCCATGACCCAATTATTGGCATATTTGGATGGTGAAGGGCATCAGCTCATGTTGCCATTGGATATTCATGCGACCAGTTTTCAACGGCGGGTATGGGAGGTTTTGCGGGGGATTCCTTATGGGCAAACCCGTTCATACGATGACATTGCCCATGCGTTGGGGCAACCCACCGCCAGCCGTGCGGTAGCGAGGGCGTGTGCGACTAACCCTGTGGCGTTGGCGATTCCGTGTCATCGGGTGGTGCGGAAAAATGGCGATTTGGCAGGGTATCGCTGGGGAATCCAACGCAAACGGGCAATTTTGCAGGCGGAACATGACCATAGCATAAATTTGGATGGTGTATAATGCGCCCTTATATAACAAAAGCATGGTGGTGGCAAGTCGTATCAGCGCTTATCGTTTTGGGATTAATTGGGCTGGCATTCATCAACTAATGAGATCGTTATGAGAGTTTAGGCGGATGATATATCTATATTCCCTATATCATCCACCTAGCGACAAATTCTTAATAGCGCAGGCGCAATGTCACAATCTGAAACGGGCGTATATATACCCGAAAATAGGTTTCATCATCCAACAACACTTCTTCTAAATCGTCCTCTAGCAAATTGCAGATATAGGCAGATTTTAGTGGGAACGCCGTCTCAAATTCTGCCCATCCCCGTGACCGATAGGGTTCATAACACCGAATAATGACTCCATCGCCATCTTCTGCTTGTTTGATGGTTTCGATAATGACCTCACGGGTATCAACCAGTGGCTTTAAGAAATTGGGTTTATCATTGACCAGACTGTCTATTATCCGTAGCGGATGATTGAGGGTGTATCCGAGTGCGATGGTGTCCTCTATGAGGGAATCGTTATGGGGATATAACCAATAAGTGAAGCGATGTTCCCCTTCATCGGCATGTTCATCGGGCCACGTTGGGCTTTTGAGTAACGATAGGCGCATGACATTATCCCGTATATCATAGCCATATTTGCAATCGTTAATCAGGCTCACCCCATAATCCCCTTCGCTTAAATCTGCCCATTTATGCCCAACCGTCTCAAATTTTGCCCAATCCCAACTGGTATTCCAATGGGTGGGACGTTCCACATGCCCCCATTGAATCTCATAAGTCGCTTTGGGGGATAGCACATCCACCGGAAATGCTACTTTGAGTAGCATGTGCTTTTCGCGCCAATCTATTTGGGTATCAAATTTGATGAGGTTATTATTGAGCGAAATGATTTGGATATAGGTGCTATTCATGATTTTTCGGACGATGCGAATGGCGGGTTGACCATCTTCTTCAATGACTTTCATCTCGGATGCAGGGACAGATAACCACATCTTATCCTGATAATAAATATCAATGTCCCACGCATCCCAATATTGTGGACGGTCTTCAAATAACTGGAATTGGTTGCCAATTGCCCCTTTAGGCAACACCTTACGCTCGCGCAATTTGTCATATATGCGAATCATATCCCCTGAATGATTAAATTCTACCCGCAAGTCATTATTTTCGATTTGGTGGGGCGTTGCCACGGCATCAATATGGGGGGCATGTGATGAATATCCCAATAAGCCATAAGGGGCGATGGTGTGTAAATCAGGTGTTTGGGACGGGAATGGCGCGGCGTTAATAGCGATGGTCTCGCCACTCATATTTTTTTCGATGACCACCAACGCCCCGTCTATGACTTCATTCACCATGCGCTCAATCTCGGCATATTGCGCCAGCGATTCGGCATACACATCGCCAATGCTACTCCCCGGTATGATGTCGTGGAATTGATTGAGGCACACCAAGCGCCATGCAGTGCGGAATATATTATGCGGATAGCCATAATTTTTGTCCAAAATAGAGGCATAAGTCGCCAAAAATTCGGCTTCATGCAGTAGCACTTCACTTTTTCGGTTGGCGCGTTTATTGCGGGCTTGCGTTGTATAGGTCCCACGATGATATTCCAGATAGAGTTCTCCGTTCCATGTGGGTAATTTATCGCCAGATTCGGCTTCTAGGCGGACAAAAAAATCTTTGGCGGTGCTGAATTGTGTCTTTGGTGATGCGGGGAAATTCCGCAGTGCGGTGATATTTTCGAGCATGTCACGGGTTGGTCCACCGCCACCGTCACCCCACCCATACACCATCAATAGCGTGCGTTGATGTTCTTTTTGTTTGAATCTCTGCCAGGTGATGAGGGGCGATTCTGGTTCTGCGGGCGCGTTATATGTGCTAGATTGCGAATCTGGTTTTTCTGGTGTGGTGCTAAAGTGCGTCAAGACCTTTGTGCCATCTAATCCCTGCCACCAGAAACTATCATACGGGAGTTTGTTATATTGATTCCACCCGATTTTGATGGTGAAAAAATAGTCTAATCCCGCCAATTTGATGAGTTGGGGCAATTGTGCCGAATAGCCAAACACATCTGGCAACCACATCACAGGGGAATCGGCATCCTTCCCAAAATGCTCACGGAAAAAATGCCGTCCCAGCAAAAATTGACGGGCGAGGCTCTCTGCCCCGCTCAAATTACAATCGGCTTCCACCCACATACCACCAGTGGCTTCCCATTTGCCTTGTGCCACCCGTTGCTTGATGATGTCGAATAAGTCGGGATAATCTTGGCGGATATATTCATAGAGTTGGGGTTGGCTTTGGGTGAAGCGATAATCCTCAAATTGGTTCATCAGGGTATTCACATTGTAAAAAGTACGGGCGGCTTTACGGCGCGTTTGCCCCAGTGTCCATAGCCACGCCACATCAATATGAGCATGACCTGCACTCATGACCGTCACATCCAACGGCGCACCCGCCTGTTTTAATCCATCTCTAAAAACGGATAGCGCCTTAGCCACACTGTCATATAACCTATCGCCAAATGGCTCACGGGTATCGAGTGCTTGCATCGCCTTATCCACCGTTGTGAGCAAATCGTGTTTTTGTGGATTATTATCGTCTAATTGCTTGGTGAGTCGCACCGCCGTATTTGCCAGTACGACAAAATCGCGCAATGGCTGATGAATCTGCACAACCTCACAGGGACGCATGAGCAACTGCCCTGCTGTGCCTTGCGAATTGTCATAGCCTGTCCATCCATGTAAGAACAGGGTGTGTTCTGCGCCATCCCGATACATATTTGGGATGAGAATTTCTTGATGAAAGCGGTCTACTGTGCCGACGGGTGTGCCATCTATATAAATTAATGCCTCTGGATGGGCAAAATCGCCACTATCGCCCATTGGCAGATAGAGCGCAACATTCCCAATAAATGATGATGGCACACTAAATGTCCCTTGCATGACAAAATTTTGCTGAATTTTCCCCCAATAGGTGTTGTGTGAGATGACTTGCCATTGGGTTGTATCGGCATCGAATGGCGGTGGGGTCTCTGCACTGGCTAATTCGTGATAGCGAAAGGCTGGTATGGGATGGCGTTGGCGATATATAAGCGGGGTTAATAGGCGAATGTATTGTTCAATTTTATTGGCGGTAAATCGTATTTGGTGATTCATAAAAACACCCTTTCGATGAATAAATTTTGCGGATAGTGTACCATGTGGCATATAAAGGCGCATAATGGAAATATGGTTATTGAATAGGGCAACAATACAATGAATCGAATCACACAATCAACAATCGTTCAAAAGACGTGGAAATATGCTGGCGCGGTGAGTGTTAGCGTCAAAGTATTGGGTATCGTATTGGGGGTCATTATCCTATTGGGTGGGGTGGTGATTATTCAAATGCGCTCCGTACTTCTCGAAACACTGTCCTATGAACTAGAGGAACAAGGGATTATTTTGGCGAGTAATTTCGCCAAGGATGCGAGCGATAGGCGTACTCCAGAGGGTGATTATGCCGATTTACGCCTATTATTGACGGAGCGCAAAGTGCATTATTCATCCGAAAGTCATAACACGGTGGTGGCTTATATCGCTGTCCAAGATGCCAACGGTGCGATGATTGCCCATTTGGGCGATACGGTGATTCTGTCGTCTAACCCGTCCCCGCATCCACATGGCAATCACGCCGTTTTTAACGTGAATGATGGGGCGATAATCGAATTTCATGCGACCATTCCAGAAACCGATTGGGTGATGCGCTTGGGACTCTCGACTATGTGGATTTATGACGTGGTGAATTTAATCACCTTACGCCTCTTTTCGATTATATTGGTGATGATAGCTATCGGCTTTGGGGCGGCATTTTTTCTTACATGGATTCTCACTCGTCCCATTCAACATTTGGTGAGCGCCACGCAAGCCGTCACACAGGGCGATTTTGATGTGCGAATCCCTCGTTGGGCAGATGACGAAATTGGGGAACTCGCCACCGCCTTTAACCGTATGACAGCATCATTGGCACAAGCCGAACAAGAACGGCATGAGCGTGAGCGCCTGCGTAACCAATATATCAATGGGGTGATTTTGGCACAAGAAAATGAGCGCCAACGCATTGCCCGCGAATTACACGATAGCACCAGTCAATCGCTGACATCGTTATTAGTAGGTCTGCAAAATATCAAACAATCTCCCACACAAGCCGATATTATTACCCGTGTAGATGATTTGCGTGGGGTTGTCGCCACCACACTAGACGAAATCCGCAATATCTCATGGCGGTTGCGTCCGAGTGCCTTGGATGATTTGGGTTTGGTGAGCGCGGTAGAGAATTTTGTGCATGAATACATCGCACGCCATCATATCCCCACAGAGGTGAGTTTTGTGGGAATCGAAAAACGGCTTGCGCCAGAAATCGAGACGACCATCTATCGTATTATCCAAGAAGGACTCACCAATATCGCCCGATATGCTCAAGCCAAGACAGTTAGCCTTGTTATCACTTGCAAAGCCGATAAAATCAAAATTATCATCGAAGATGATGGGATTGGGTTTAACCCAGATATGGTTTTACAGCATAAAAACAGTCTTGGATTACGGGGAATTAAAGAGCGGGCAGGGCTTTTGGGTGGCTCGTTGCGAATCGAATCTGCGGCAGGACAAGGGACTAGCCTATATATTGAATTGCCTACATCTATCACAGAAAGTATCGTCTTATGACCGACATAATCCGCATTGTCCTCGCCGATGACCACACCGTGTTGCGGTCTGGGTTACGGCTGTTGCTCGATAATCAGCCTCATTTGCAGGTAGTGGCTGAAGCAAGTAACGGTATACAAGCCTTATCCATGACCCAACAACATCAACCCGATGTGTTGCTCCTCGATATTAATATGCCCGAAGCCGATGGCTTGTCTATCATCCCACAAGTGCGCCAAACATCCCCACAGACAAAAATCCTCATTTTGACCATGCACGAAGATGGCAACTATCTGCAACAAGCCATACAAGCAGGGGCGGTGGGGTATTTGCTCAAAAAAGTGGCAGATGTCGAATTGCTCATGGCGATAGAAGCCGTCATGCGTAACGAGATATATGTTCATTCTGCCATGACACAATACCTTATCAAACCACCCACCGCGCCAGCCACCGAGATTGACCCGTGGCAATCGTTGTCTGAGCGTGAATTTGATGTCCTCAAGCGGGTGGTGTTGGGGTATACCAATACCGAAATTGCAGAGGAATTATTTCTGAGCCAAAAAACGGTGGAAACCTATCGGGCGCGAGGCATGGAAAAACTGAATATTACCACCCGCGCCCAGCTGGTCGAATCGGCATTAGCACATGGTCATTTGGAATCATGAGGGGGAAACCCCTACATAAACTGGTCAAAAATAGCGGGTTTTGCCTGCTACAGGAACTCCTTGAGATAGGATACGATAGTGATATGAACGAATAAGCAATTGATTAACTCAAGGAGAAAAAACACCATGGTATCTTTCATCCAACGTAACCAAAATCGTGTCGTACAAGACCCCAAATTCGTCACTGCCCTCTTTACCGATGTCCGCTTCTCTGTCATTTGGTTAGCCGCGCGTATCTGGCTAGGACTGCAATGGATTGAATCTGCCAGTGGCAAATTGAGCAATCCTGCATGGATGGATACGGGTGAAGCACTCAAAGGTTACTGGGTACGCGCAGTCGCCATTCCAGAAACAGGTCGCCCTCCCATCAGTTTCGATTGGTATCGTGACTTTTTGAATGGCATGATAGAATCCAACGCCCACACTTGGTTCTCGAAATTGGTCGTTTTCGGTGAATTGTTTATCGGTATCGCGCTCATCATTGGCGCATTCGTTGGTATAGCCGCCTTCTTTGGTGCAGTGATGAACTTCAACTTTATGTTGGCGGGTTCTGCCAGCACAAACCCTGTGCTATTCTTGATTGCGCTCCTGCTCATCTTCGCATGGAAAACCGCAGGCTTCATCGGCTTAGACTACTTCTTGCTCAACTGGCTCGGTACGCCATGGGGCAGAGACAAAGCGGTTAAAACCGCTATAGATGCAGAAGGCAACCGCGTTCCAGCCCCTGTTCCTTCTGATGACTGAAAGAAAAAAACTTCCTTATGAATCTCAAAAACAGGGCGTACACCACGCCCTGTTTTTTGTTATGCTAAAATAGCCCCATTTATCCAGATAAGCGAGAGGGTTATTCTTATCATGTCCGATTTGCTCCACGATGCCTATCAACGCGCTGTCACCTATCAACAATCGCTCGATACACGCCCTGTCTTTCCATCGCCAGAATCCCTTGCGGCGATGACCGCTTTTGATGAAACCATGCCCAGCATGGCTCAATCCCCACACGACACCCTCGCCCTGCTCGATACTTATGGCTCACCTGCCACCGTTGCCAATACAGGCAGGCGCTATTTTGGATTTGTCACGGGGGGCATGTTGCCTATCACCCACGCGACCAATTGGCTCGCCACCACATGGGACCAAAATGGCGCGTTATATCTCACATCCCCCATCACTGCCAAAATTGAAGAAGTCACCATGCGCTGGCTGGTAGACCTGTTTGGATTTCCCTCACAAACCGCAGGCGCATTTGTTTCTGGGGCAACAATGGCAAATTTTACGGCACTCGCCGCCGCCCGCCATCTTATCCTCAAACGCCAGGGATGGGATGTAGAAGCCGATGGGCTATTTGGTGCGCCAGAGATTAAAGTCGTGGTGGGTGATGAAGTGCATATCAGCATCCTCAAGGCATTGCGGATGCTCGGATTTGGCGATAAGCGTCTCATTCGTGTGCCTGTGGATGCACAAGGGCGTATGATACCAGAGGAACTGCCATATTTAGATGCGATGACTATCGTGTGTATTCAATCGGGTAATGTGAATAGTGGCTCATTTGACCCCGCCAAAGCCATTTGCGAAAAAGCTCATGCACACGGCGCATGGGTGCATGTGGATGCGGCATTTGGGTTATGGGCATTGGCATCGGATACATTATCTTTACTTGGAGAGGGTATTGCCCTAGCCGATTCTTGGACAACCGATGCCCATAAATGGCTGAATGTTCCTTATGATAGTGGTATCGTGTTCTGCAAACATGAAGAGGCATTATTGGGTGCAATGTCCACCAATGCCTCCTATCTGACCGCCAGCGCCAATCGTGACCCCGCCAATCTTGTGCCAGAATTTTCGCGGTGTGCGCGTGCCATTGATGTATGGGGGGCGTTGCGGACATTGGGCAAGGCGGGTGTGAGCCAAATGATAGAGCAAAATTGCGCCCTCGCCCGCCTGTTTGCCGATGGCTTATCACAAGCAGGATTTTTTAGCTTAAATGAGGTCATCCTCAACCAAGTGGTCGTCTCTTTTGGCGATGATGCCACTACTGATGCCATCATTAAAGCCATTCAAGCCGAAGGCACACTCTGGGCGGGCAGAACTGTCTGGCAGGGACGCACTGCCATGCGAATTAGTGTATCGAGTTGGGCAACCACCTCCGCCGATGTGGAGCAAAGCCTAGAGGCAATTATCCGCGTGGCAAATTTGGTTATTGCATCTCATTAAATCATCAAAAAGACCCTGTGTGGGGTCTCTTGATTTAATCATCCAGATAATCAATCAGCAGGGTGTTGAACACATCTGCTTTTTCTTCAAATGGCTGATGACCGCTATTTTCGATAAATTGGAGCTGGCTATTGGGTAGCCATTGGGCTAATTTTTCGCCATCGGCAACCGGTGTTACCGTGTCTTTATCGCCCCAAATCAGTAAGGTATCGGCAACGATTCCGCGTATGGCAGATTCAGATAACGAATTTCCCGCGCTATCTCGTGTAAGCCCTAATAAGCCAATATCCCAATTAGGCGTTTGGAAGGCACGCCAATAGGTATTGTAATCGGCTTCAGTGAGGAAAGACGGGTCAACATAAAAAGATGCCAAAGAATCTTCTAACCGTTGACGGGTAAAAACGGCTTGTAGTCCAATGCGACCCCAACGCCATATCGGAGGAAAGCGCAAAAATGCCCCAACAAACGGTGGCGGTCCACCAGCGAGGATGGCGGCATCTACTAAAACTAAACGGCTAACCCGTTCTGGATGGCGTATGGCAAAATGTCCCGCCACGTTACCCCCTGCACTATGCCCCACAATCACCGCTTTTTCGATTGCGAGCGCATCCATTAATTCGGCGGTCAAATCGGCTTGATTGCTCACAGCATAATTGAAAGATTCGCTTTTATCAGATAACCCAAACCCTGGTCGGTCAAAACTGATGACCCGATACCCCGCCTCTTCGAGTGCCTCGACATTATAGCGCCATGTCTCGGTTGACCCAAATAACCCATGTAATAACACAATCGCTGGCGCATCGGCATCGCCTAAATCTTCATAATATATACTGATGTTTTGCAGTTGGATAAATGCCCCCTGTGGGTCATCTACGAGGGTTTGTGGTGCGATTCCCTCTGTATTAATGGGGATGATGAACGGGACTATCATGGCAATGATAATTAGCCCAATGGCTATGAATAATAATCGGCGTAACCACTTTTTCATAAACTGTCCTTATACGAATGCTTGTTTGAGTATGCCCTATTTTAAGCTAATGGAGAACCGAAAACAAATTCATAGGATTATGTCAATAACGCATCATTAAACGTGTTTTCACCCCACCCCCAACCCCCTCCCCAAAAAATTGGAGCGGGGGCTAAAACCTGCCCTAAAATGGGTTTCTCCCCCTTTCTCCA
>DAOTUO010000220.1:0-24887 GCA_034436595.1 Anaerolineae bacterium
CAATTCGCGCACCAATGCCTCATCACGAGTGAGGCTACGATGGCGGGCAAACAGGCTAATGACAAATATGAGTGCTATGCCAAATGTCACTGCCAACCCCAACCATAGATAATCAAGATTTTGTGGCGTGACAAAAAACCCGAATAGGCTGGTGAATAATGCCTTATTAACCCCATCCACCACCGTCCCATCGCCGTTTTCTACTGCGATATACACCACTGCCCCGCGCCGTTGCCAGAGTGCGACCACCGGCGATGCGTCCGTCTCATACATTTGGCGTGTCCAATCGCCATTAGAGAGGGTCACAGTCGCCTCAGATTGTGGCGCATCTGGCAATTCTGGATACAACGACTTGAGAGCAATGAGTACCGCCGCTTGGGGTTCTTCTGTCTGTACCACATTTTGCGCCATGAAATAAAATTCATGGTCGGTCTTTGGATAGTCATAAAACACCACATACACCGCTTCATTACGGGTCTGTGTAAAAGCAGTAATTGCCCCACTATCGGCTACAAAGGCAAATTTGCCCCAATCATTACCATCTAACTGAAATTGTCCGCTATAACGTGATGTGAGCGTCACATCATCACCCAACACTTGCCGAATGGCATTTTGTACAGCAGATAATGGGTCAGAGACATCTACCGATAACGCATAAATATCACCTAACCCGTCTGGATGGGTAAAATGCGCGATATTCGGGTCGGTGCTGGCGTTTTCCCAATCAAATGGCAATGGCACATTAAATTTCCGTGCCGAATTTTCTGCCACAAAATAGGGAATCGGCGGGAGTGACGTGGGTGTCGTTTCTGGCTCTTCTTCTTGGGCAGATATAGGTACGATAAAACCTGCCAATAGGCATAGGAGCAATAGTATTTTTTTCATGTGAATTTATCCTTATTCGCTCAGGGCTTCGGCTTTACGTAGATTGACCACATCCACCCGATTTTGCAAACGGATGCGCCACCAAATCAGTGTGAGGGGAATCAATACACCCCAGATAATGAAGTTTGGACCCAATGCCATCGCCACATTTTGCGAAAATTCAAATGCACCTTCGGCATTTTGTGGGCTTGGTCCTATGACGGCGGGATGAATGGATGACGGCACAATGCGAATGATGACCAGGGTCAAAATCGCAGTGGTGATTGCCACAATGCCATACACAGAGGCAAACATGCGCCGTTTTTCTGGGTTCTCTATGCCACCGCGCAACATCAGATAAGCGGCATAGGTTAGGCACATAATCGCCGCACTCGTAAGGCGTGCGTCCCATGTCCACCATGTGTTCCAAATGGGACGCGCCCAAATAGACCCTGTGGCGAGATTGATGAGGGCTAATGCCAGACCAACTTCAACACCTGCCAGCGCCAAATTATCCCAGCGTGTTTGGCGAGTCCGCAAAAAGTTAATCCCACCAATCACTGTGGCAACAAAACCAAAAAGCGCCCCAAAAAAACTTGGCATGTGAAAATAAAATATTCGTTGGATATCCCCTTGGTTAACATCTGTCTTGGCGACAAACATCGCAAAAACAAACCCCAAAGCAGTAAAAATGACCGTTGCAATCGTCAAAATCCATAGGCGATTAGGGGCGGTGGGAATTTCGGTGGTAATAGGCATATTCATGCTCTGTATGGCACTCATAGTGTCTTAAAATCTCCTAAAATCTATAAAAATCTATAGGGAATTATACAACTTCTGTAGTTAGTCTTCAATGACATATTCGAACAATACTAAGCCTAACACGAGGTATATGAGGTCTACTAGTGACAAAACACCTATCCATCCTAGATATTCATCACCTGCCATAATACTGGATGTGACAGCAATCACCACCAACAACAAGGGAATAATCACCGGTAACATGGCAATCGGCAAGAGGGTCTCACGGGAGCGTGTTTGTGCGGTCATCGCCGCCAGTAATGTGCCAATGGCAGACAACCCAAACACCCCCAACATGAGGGTAAGCATAAGCGAGAGTTGCACCAACACCACATTATATAAAATGGTCATGAGGGGCAATAGCACCAACCCCACCACCAACACAAATAAGAAATTGCCCACCATTTTGCCCAGATAAATCGCCATGCGTGGGACAGGCGCAATCATCATGGCATCCATGCCACCCAATTCGCGCTCTGTGGCGAGGCTACGATTCAATCCCAAAATACTGGCAAAGACCAATGTAACCCACAAAATGCCGTTGACCACCTCTTGGCGGGCATTACGGTCTAATTCTAGGGCAAAGCTAAATACCAACACACTTAACAACGCAAATAGCACCATGGTGCTGACCAATTCACGGCTACGTAATTCGGCACGCAAATCTTTGCGGATAATCGCCAGAACAGTTTTCAGGAGGGGTGTGGTCATAGCGCGTTCACCATGCCCGTCACATCGGTATAAATCTTCACCAAATTAGGCGGATGGTTGGGGTCAACAGGTTCATCATACCCCACCTGCCCTTTTTTGAGGATAACCACACGGCTCACAATGGTCTCTGCGCGTTCCAACTGGTGCGTGGTCATAATAATCGTCCGTCCGCCTGCATGGGCTTTGGAGAGCAATCCATCTAAAATTGTCCCCGCCGATTGGTCTAAACCCGTATAGGGTTCATCGAATAACAGCACATCGGGGTTATGTAATAATGCACGGGCAATACTGAGGCGTTGTTGCATCCCACGCGAAAATGTCCGTGCGAGGTCATGAGCGCGTTTGCCCAAGCCCACATCATCCAACAAGTGGCGGGTTCTATCCCCAAGTTCATTGGCAGGCACATTATATAATCGCCCAAAGAAGGTGAGATTTTCAACCGCCGTGAGATTTTCATAAAACAGGGGTTTATGGCTCACCAGCCCAATTTGTGAGCGCACCGCAGACACTTCTTGGGGCAATAACCACCCGCCAATGCGAATTTCGCCACTGGTTGGACGGGTGATGGCACATAATAATCGCAACAGAGTAGATTTTCCGCTACCATTGGGTCCCAGCAACGCCACAAATTCACCGCGTTCTACGGTGAGGTTCAATTTTCGCAATACGGGCAACAGTTCGTATTGCTTCACCAAATTAGTGATTTCGATAATAGGACGCGTAGAGTTGGTCATTCTATCGGCTCATCTGTAGGTAATTCGGATTCTGACTTGCTCCGATTGATTAATATCACGCCACCAATGACAATCACCAGCACCCCCACCGCAATTAATATCGCCAATAAGAGCAAATTATTAGAAGAGACACCCCGCGCATCGCTCACAGGTGCGAGTCCAAATTGGTCGCCAACACCCGCCACACGCCCACTCAATTCATAACGAATGAGGTCGTTGGGCATAAGGTCTAGCGTCACACCATACTCCGAAAATTCTATGCCGCCCTCACTTAATGTTTGCTTGCCAAGCGATATTAAGCCATCTCCCGCCACAATCAACTCATCTGTGCCAATGAGCAAGCGTAACTGACCGACAAAACGATGTTCAACCGGAAATTCAATCACCGCATCCTGCTCATAGGGCATCAGGTAGGTGACGATAATCAGATGGTATTCATTGGGAAAAATGGGGCGTGTATCGGTGATGGTGAAGGTGGTCTGGTCAACCAAAAATTGCTCATTCTGTTCAAGCCCCACCACCGCCGCACCAACGGGCAATGGCAACACCACCGTGGCATTAATATCGTCTACCACAGGTGTATGTCCCACATACAAACGGTCAGAATTATTGCGAATTTGCACCACTTGGGTGAATTGGAGCAATCCTTGTGAGGGTTGAATTTGCACAACCATATTTTGGATGGTGATTTGGTCGGCATCATTGGTGGTGTCATACACCATCACGGGCAAATCCATATTGGGAAATAGCGGGTCGCCTGTGACGGGTGAACTGCCATAATTACGCCCCGCAAAATTCACTGATACAAAATAAAAATCGCCTGCGGTGATGGTGACATCCGAGAATACATAGCGATTATCGGCATCAATCGGCGTGGTGAAGGTCGTCTCAGATTCGGTTACAGGGTCAAATATATGCAGGGTGGTAACAGTCCCCGCAGAGATGGTTACGCCTTGCGTGCCAATGGTGATAAGCCCCGAAATTGTCCCTTGTGCCGATTGTCTGATAGGCGGTGTGGTCTCTGGAGTGGCTTCGCTCACCCCCACAGGCGAATTTTCGTGCAAGGTATAGGTATACATCGCCACTGCCCATATTTGGTCATCGTCAAATGTACCATCCCAATTGGGCATGAGGCTGTCGAGGTTGCCATTGGCAATAGTCGAAAAATAATCTTGTGGGGTTTTGCCGTCTGTTTGGGCAGGGTCTAAAAAGTTGCCCGGATATGGCACACGGCGGATTTCGACCAATTCCCCATCCCCTGCCCCAGTGATACCATGACACTCGGTACAATGGATGGCAAATAATTCTGCCCCCATTGCCAAGTCTATGGTGTCTGGCCTATCAGGGATGACAGGCGTTTGGGCGAGCGATACATCAGAGACACTGCTCAGATGTATCATCATAAGGCATATAACAACACTACATAGCCATAAATAGGCATAAATCGGTCTCAAAATAATTATCCTTTATGGGTTGGTGCTTAATGGGTCACGGATAGCGGATTTGCGCCATCTTCAAAGCGACTAGGGCATTTTAGCAACAACTCGTTGGCATAAAATACACCATCATCACCCAAATAACCGGTGAGGATAGCTTGTGCCTCGTGGCGGAGCAAATCTGGCTTCACCGTATTGGCGACAAAAACCTGTAGGCGCACAGCATTGGCATCGTTGGCGGCGATAAATAAGGCTTCCCCAACATTATCGGCGCTCTCTGGAATATGGGCGATGGTGAAGGAAATATCGAGTGTGTTGGTATCGTATTGAATCGTTTCGCCGACCACAGCACCAGAAATACGGATGGTTTTGCCGATATAGGCTTCTGGGTCACTTTTCAGTGTTTGAACGGTGGTGAAATATTGTGCGCCACCCAACGTATTCCCCAAAATTAAAAATGCCACCGCACCCATAATGAGCGCGAATCCCACCATGAATTGCCATGATTTATTGGATTTTGTCGCCGATGTCGCGGGTGTTTTTTCCCATGTGGGAGATGCCTCTGGATTTAGGGTTATATCTGTCATGATAGTTTTCCTTCTAAAATATATGGGGAAAAACTCCCCTTTTAAGACGATTTCTTACTTTTTCTGGCGCTAATTTCGGTGAACCAACTCGCACCACCGACCACCAGTACGCCTGTCATCCCCAAGAGGATAAAGATGAGGGTTGTGCCTGGACCATAATCGGTCGCAGACTCGGCAGTGGTTGTGGGTTCTTCTACGGGTTCATCTGCCCCAAAAACGGGTGTAGTGGCAATCATCAATGAAAGGGCAAAAACAATCAGTAGGGTCATCCATTTTTGACGGGTAATCATAATTGCTACAGTCTCCTTAAATGGTGTTGCATAATTAAAATTGTACCGTGTTATGCTATCTATCCGCAATTACCGAATGGGTATAATCTGTCATGAATAATGCGGACATCTATCATATTAATCATCAAGAAATTGGTCTTGACTCTCTAAGTAGGTGATTATATCCGCAATATCCTGAAACGTCATGCGTTCACCAAAATTACTCGGCATAATTCCGCCCAAAAAGGCATCTACCAAGTAACTATCGGGGTGGACAATGCTCTCTACACTATAATCGGCGAAGGTATAATCGGCAAATTGCGCTTCTAGGCTATGGATTTCATCCCAGCGCGTCCATGTAGCTTCTGTCATGGGTGCTGTGACCCCACCCGATTCATGACAACCAGAACATGCCAGCATATCGCCCGTGCCAGAAGGTTCTAGGTTATTATAGAGCGATTGCCCACGAATTGGGTCGCCTTGCAGATTGGCGAGCGCATTGGCAATAATCACCATATCCACACCCGCCGCAAGGGTGGCAAAATCGGGTGGCAAATAACCACAAGTGAGCGCCAATTGTTGATAGGCTTTGCCTGTTTCATATAATAATGCCAATGCCATATCAGGGTCTTGGAGATATTGGTCATCGAATGTATCTAGCGCAACCTGAAAATCGTATTGCACAAAAATAAGTTCTTGTGGGGTACAGTCAAAGTCATCGGGGATAGATGGGGTTGGTATTTGTGCCAAAATAAATCCCGCGCCGATGATGCTCATCAGCCCAAACACCAAAATAACCCGCCATGTGATATGTCGCATGAGGAATTTTGCTCCTCTCATTAGCCATCAAAATCTTGTGAATATTGTAGCAATCGTTGGGCATGTGGCATATACCCACTTGGGTAAAAATCAAAAACCCCCTACGAATAGGGGGCTATTGGGGTATTTTAATCAATCGGTAATGGACTAAGATTCTGGGGTAGATTCGACCACAGGGGTTGCTTCAACAACAGGTGTCACTTCAACGGCAGGAGTTGCTTCCACAGCAGGAGTTGCTTCTACGACAGGTTCTTCTACGGCAGGAGTCACTTCTGCAACAGGTTCTTCACCCATCACAGGCGCAACGTAGGGGTCTACGGTGCTAAAGGTGTGCAAATAAGCCAAAATATCTGCCATATCTTGCAGGCTCATACGCCCACTAAAATCACCGGGCATTGCGCCAGCCGCATATCCAGAGACAATATATGCCCCAGGATTGAGGATACTCTCGACCATGTATTTTTGAACACTATAATCGGCAAATTGGGCTTCATTCACACGACTATTAAAGAACACATCCCATTGAACATCATGTGAAGGTCCTGCGATACCATTCAAATGGCATCCACCACAACCCAAGCGTGAGCCAGTCTGAGATTGTTGACGGTTATTATAGATTTGCTCACCGCGCATGGGGTCTCCCACAACGGTGTCGAGTTGGGCAACAATGGCATCTACATCTGACCCAACAGGGGGTGCAGAGGCAACTGCATCACCCCCACCCACAGAAGGCACAATCGGATATTGAAGCACCAAGAGGGCATCTTCAATTGTCCAGCTATTGCCTCTATCCCAACCAATAATATAATTGGTCAGATTTTGCAATTGGTCATCGCGCAATGCGCCACCCGTTTGTTGTGACCAAGACACCATCGGTTCGGGCCAATAGCTACTGCTAGTAGGACGACCATGCACCAATGTGGTATAGATAAACGAGTTTAATGTACCACTCCATTTTAATTGGGTGAGACGGCTCGCAACCGAAGCAACTGTGCCATCTTCGTTGATAGTGGGTTCTGGATAATCTACATCAAATGCGGATTGCAATTGGATGAGCAAATCATCCCGTTGTTGAAAAATAACCGCCCGTTGTGCCGCCAAGCCCTCTTCACTGATGAGGAGTGTATCTATTTCGGCGGTACGTTCTCGAATTTGCTCTCTGCGGGCATCATTTGCACCCACAAATTCTTGCATCAGGGTTTCTTTTTCTGCGATCAGCGCCGCTTCTTGGTCGTTAATCGCATCAATTTGGGTGTTGATGCCTGAAAAATAATCATGCCCAAATAAAAGTGGGCTATTGAGTGCAGGAGCGCGACCATTAAGACCACGACCATCTACCCCATGACAACTCGTACAGTTGGCGGCAAACAATTCTGCCCCAAACTGGATAGAGCGTGCTGTGAATTGGTTATCGAAGGAGCGCATACGGTCGCCTTCATTGATAGCCACCCACCCGATTAAAATCATGATACCGACAAACATGGTAATACCGACGAGAATACGATTCTCCATGCGGTCAATAAGTAAACGTTGAAACATATCTGTTTTCCCTCTGAGTCCTTCTGGATAAGGACATTCCCTGAACAACGTCCACCTTGTTTGATGGACGAAAGAGGTATCTGAAAGATGATTATTTCAGATACCCCGACACAATAAGCCTAGTAACTCATGAAGAATGCCGCGTCCCGATGGATGAATACATGCTTAATAGAGATATTATAGACTGGTGTTCCGTCTTCGTTGAGAATGGGCTTCACATTACCATTTTCATCGAGGACTGGTTGACCATTTTCGATTTCAATCGCTTCCCAAATGATAACAAGGTCAATCCGTTTGAGGTTTGCTTGATTATCGGTGATAATCACCGCGCCCCAACCATTATACAATTCCTTAGCTTCTTTGGAAATTTGTCGTTCATATAAGTCCATGACATACGCCAAGCGCGGGGCTTCTGCTTCTGGCACAAGACGGAAGCGGATATTGGTCGCTTCGTTATTGATGATAGGGTTATGTGCTTCTGTCCGCAATTGATTGCCCAGTTGAATCCCCAACGGAGACCCATATAATGTCTCATTAAGGGCGGCAATAGCCGACTCTTCCATCCCCTCTTCGGCTGTGAATTGTCGCGTGGTATACATACCACTTGGCAATTGCTCATACGGTACAGGGAGCAAAATTCCCATCTTATTATGGGCAGGTTCATGCGCCATATAGAAGAAAATTTCTTGGTCTGCGGTGGTATTCACGCCATATTCCGCCGTACCCATATAACTAAGGACAGTGAAACTCGACATAAACGCAAAGCAGATGATGAGCGCAAAACGGCGGTCTGCATAACGACGGCTTGGGGTGTTATCCAAATAAGGAAATGCGAAGAAGAACACCAGCACAATGGTCGGGAAAATAATCCCCCATAGCACTTTATCCCCCAGCTTGAGCGCACCCTGAATCCACAAGAAATACCATGGCGCAGTTGTGCCGAGTGGCGTTATTTGTGGGTCGGCATGGGCTTCTAATGGGGCATGGTAGAACCAGACACACAACACCACAAGGATGAAGGACGTCACACCAATCCACATCATTTCACTGGTCAACACATCGGGAATAAAATACACCCGTTTGTCCAAAGGCACACGCTTGGCGGTATCTTCCCCAATATTTTCTTTTTGTGGGGGCAAACCGTGTCCATGAATAATCACTTTATAGTAGTGAACACCCGTAAAGATGAACAAAATCGCAGGCACAGCCAACACATGGAGCAAATAGAAGCGCAAAAGACCATTTGCACCAATATCTGGACCACCGCGTAAGAGCAAATTGAGCGTCTCACCCACAATTGGCGGTGGCGAGGCTTCAATCATCGAAGCGCCGATGGTCACAGCCCATAGCGCCAATTGATCCCAGGGGAGCAAATAACCGCTAAAGCTGAGGAAGAAGGTGGCAAACAGCAAAATCACGCCCGTAAACCATGTGAACTGACGTGGCTTTTTATATGTCCCCGTCATAAAAGTTCGTATCATGTGTAGCGTGACGATAAGCACCATCGCCTCTGCGCCCAAACGATGCAAATCGCGCATCAATTGACCGAGTGGCACATTGCTCAAAATAGAGACCATGTTGCTATAAGCAAGCCCTGGTGCTGGTGTATACCAAACCATCAGGAACATACCAGTGATTGTCTCAAAAAATACAAAATAAGTCGAAAGCCACCCCAACCGAAAGGTAGGATAGACCCCCGTCATGTCTTTATGAAAAAAGCTAGGACGCATGTGCAACCAAAAGCCATCGCTATGGGGTTGCAAACGCGGGTTGGGACGACGGCTTGGGGCTTCACCACGCAGGGCTTCACGAATATCTTGAATATTCATACCTGCGGTGATGCTCTTTACCACATCGTCCACACCTTCAAAAACTGCTCTCTTAAAGCCCTTTTCCTTAATATCATCAAGGAAGGAGGGAAATGGGAGTATGGACATAAAGTGACTCCTCTAATCCGAACACATCCAAAAAACACTACCAACAAATCACATTATGCGCCGTGTGGCGGACCCATCACACGAGTACCAGAATCTACAATCACTTGGGCAATTGTGCGTCCATTGAGGTCAATCGGGTCACGGCTACCATTACTAGAAGCACTAGAGCCATCGGTAAACACCAAAGTAAAGTCGAGTGCATCCAACCCGCGCGGGGCAGGACCTTCAATCCATTCACCCGCAATTTCATATTTTGACCCATGACACGGACATTCAAAACGGTGATTGTTAGCTGACCAAGAAGGCAGACACCCCAAATGGGTACAAACCGCATATAACACCATAAATCCACTAGAACTGTTAGAAAGCCACATACGACCTTCTGGGATTTGGGTGGGTTTGGCATCAATTTCTGGCACACGAGCGCCATCAAACCGAAATTCCCCGCCATACTCCCCTTCTTTGAAGCGTGGCAATAAAAACCACACTAACCCGACTGTTGCTTCGCCTAAGAGCATCACGATAGATGCCCCCCAAATGTAATACAGAAATTCACGGCGATTGATACCAGCGACATCCACCACAACTTGCTCTGCGTTTGTCTTTTCTACCAATGCGCCTTTACTACTCGTGGCAGTTGCCATGCCGTCCTCCACAAAAAAGCTGTTGTTCAGGGTGTTCTGTAAAGTTCAGTTAAATTCAATAATAACCCATACACACACAATATGACAAATATCCAAGCATACCAAATTATGAGAAATGGTCGCAAGGCGTTTCGTCCGTTAAATATATCACAAGCGATAGGGTGTGTCAAAAACTATTTGCCAGAAAAGCGAGGTTGTGCCAAAATAGGATGAGTGTTTTTCCTCAATAATCATAGAAAAGGGGTGTCATCTATTATGGCGCTCAAAACCCTTGTATATAAATCTATCAAATGGCTGGATATTCGCAACCCAACGCCAGAAGAAATTAAGGCGATTGGCAACCTCTATCCCTTTGTCCATCCACTTAATATCGAGGACATGCTCTCGCCCAATGAACGCCCAAAACTAGATATTGAAGACGATTATATTTTTATCGTCCTCCATTTTCCCTTATGGGATGCCAAAGAACGGCTCACACGCTCTCGTGAGGTCAATATTTTGGTGATGAAAAGCGCCATTATCACCATCCATGACGGCTCACTTAAACCCCTCACCGCGCTCTATGACCGATGCAACGCAGACCCCGCCACACTCGATAAATTGCTAGGCAAAAGCACAGAGACCACCCTCTATACCATCGTAGATAATCTTGTAGATTATATTTTGCCCATCCTACGCAAAGTAGATATCAACCTTCAGGGGGTTGAAGAGACTATATTTCACCGAAATTCACGAAATATCATCCGCGACATCGCCATGATACGGCGCGACATCATCGCCCTGCGCCGTATCATCCGCCAGCAAGTGCCTGTTATTAACCAAATTGCCGACCTAGACCACCCACTTTTGCCCGAAGATTCAGACCAATATTTTGGCGACATCGTAGACCATATCGAAAAAGCCCGTGATATGATAGATGAAGATGCAGAGATTATCGTGAGTTTTGCAGATACTGTGAATACACTCGCCAACCATCGTGTGAATGAGGTTATTCGTGTCCTCACGGTGATTTCGGTGATTATGTTGCCCCTCACGCTCATTTCGAGTATTTATGGCATGAATATCGGCTTACCATTTGAGAATCATCCTTCTGCATTTATCATTGTGTCTGCATTTATGTTCGCAACTGCGGTGTTCATGCTTGCATTTTTTAGGTATCGTCGCTGGATTTAAGAATGCCCAAATTCCCATTTGCCCCCGCCACCCTCATCAAAACGCAATCGGCGTTAGAGGTGTTGGTCAACAATTTATCTCATGAACCTTTGATTGGCGTAGATAGCGAATCGAACAGTTTACACGCCTATCAAGAACGGGTCTGCCTCATACAACTATCTACCCGCACGCATGACTATTTAATAGACCCACTGATGATTGACGATTTAAGCCCATTAGGGACGATTTTTGCCGCCCCCACCATCGAAAAAGTCTTTCATGGGGCAGAATATGATATTGTCACACTCAAACGTGATTTTGGGTTTGAATTTCACGGATTATTCGACACGATGATCGCCGCCAAAGTGTGTAATATTTCACCCTTTGGGCTAAGTCATCTGCTCAAGACATTTTTAGGTGTGACCATAGACAAGCGTCACCAATTGGATAATTGGGGCGTGCGTCCCCTGCCTGCCGATAGCCTGTTATACGCGCAAATGGATTCGCATTACCTTCCCCACCTACGCGATATTTTGCATGTACGGCTCAAAAGCCTGCGCCGATTATCCGATGCACAACGGGCATTTTCTGTATTAAACAAACTCGCACCATCGGTCATCCGCCAATTTGACCCTAGTGGCTTCTGGAATATTGCCGACCCACACAATTTGTCATGGCGCGAATTGGCGATATTACATGAACTCTATTGCCTACGCGATAATCTTGCCCATACAAAAGACATCCCACCTGTGCAACTGATAAGCAACTCGCAACTTATTGGACTCGCTAAAACTACGCCGACATCGCTGGTGCAATTGGAAAATGCCGCTATTTTGGGATATAAACAGCGTAAACGCTATGCAAAGGCGATTATTGTCGCCGTCAAACAGGGCTATGAAGCCACATCGCTCCCCCCCCCGCCCGAATTGCGTGGGATGGAAAGTGTCATCGCAGACCGATATGCCGCCCTGCACACATGGCGCAAAGACCGCGCCCAACAACAAGGAGTAGAAGCCCGTTCTGTGTTATCCAAAAATACCCTGCTCCTTATCGCCCAACAAGCCCCCACCGATTTTTCTGGCTTGCGGGTGCTAAAGGGCATGGGCGAATTGCGAACCCATACCTATGGGCGAGAAATTTTGCATATTTTGGAAAATTTTCGGACGGATATACCCCCTGTTTAGCTATTTAGTGTATTCATTTTGGGCAATATGCTGATAGAGGTCATTGAGATAATCGCGCAATGATTCAACTAAGCTATATTGCAAATCTATAAATTGGCTATCCTGTGGCGACATTTTGTTCCCCAAATAGCGCATCAAAACATCCGACACAGGAATACTATCCGACCCCGCCTGCCAAATTTCTGGCTTGGTGATATGGGCATTACCATAGGCATGACGAATGGCATCCACCTCGCGCACAAATAAATGGGGTCGCTGAAATTCTGGCGGTAGCAACCTCAATTTTTGCGGACGGTGGTTAATTTTTCGGATTGTCCGCTCAAATATGAGCAAATAGAGATGCAACGCAAAATGGGTAAACGCTTCTCTATTTCTGGCAGGTGTTTTGAGATAGCGATAGATGACCACATCCGAGTTTGTGGGCGTAAAAATCATCGGTGCATCATGATTGGCAGATGTTTCGTTGATAGCAAAAATCATATCCATGATTTCTTCGGTCATCAGATGAATATTGACCAGTTTATCATCGTCATTTTGGGGTATCTGGCGACTGATATTAATGGGTTCATCCAAAATCCCTACTGGCATCGGAGCATCGCCATCTTGTTGCTGTGAAGAGTGAATTTGTGCTTTTAGGTTGACCAGCAACTTATGGTCATCGGGGTTTTGATACAATTCTAACCCACTATCTAAATAAAAAATTGCCTCTTCATATTTATTCAGACGATGAAAGGTCATCGCCAAAATATAAATCAACTGCACACTCCGAAGCTCTGCATCATAGGCATATTCCAAAAGTTCACGCGCTTTATCGAGTTCTTTATTGGCAAATGCCTGTTTACCCTCAGTAAAAGCATCTTCTGGAGAGATATTTTGCAATTTCAATACCAATTGGATGGCTTGTGGGTCTTGTGGGAATTCAATCAATAATTGATTTAACACCCGCTCAACCTCTGGCAATTGACCCAATTTTTTATATATCACAATCAAGCGCATCAGGGTAAAGCGACGATTTTTCACACGCTCTTTGCTCACCTGAAAGCGCAACAATTCTTCATAGGCACTAATCGCCTTGCCCCATTGTTGTTGTGAAGAGTGAATTTGTGCTTTGAGATTCAAAAATAACACACGGTCATCGGCGTTTTGCGCCTGTTCAATACCTTTATCCAGATAAAAAATTGCCTCATCATATTTTTTCAGACGTTGCAGTGTCATCGCCAACTTGTGAATCAATTTATGACTACGCAATCCTGAATCGTAGGCATAAGCAAAAAGGTCTAACGCCTTTTTTAGGTCATTATTGTTAAATGCCAATTTGCCATCGCTAAAAGCCTGTTCTGGCGATGTTTTGGTCTGCTTTGGCGCTAGTGCTTGCTTTGGCTGTGGCGCAGGTTTAGGTGTCGTTGCCTTTGGCTGTGGCGTGGGCTTAGGCGTTGTTGCCTTTGGCGTAGGCGCAGGCTTAGGCGTTGTTGCCTTTGGCGTAGGCGTGGGCTTAGGCGTTGTTGCCTTTGGCGTAGGCGCGGGCTTAGGAGTCGTTGTAACCTTTGGCGTAGGCGCGGGCTTAGTGGGTGTTGCCTTTGGCGTAGGCGCGGGTTTAGGAGTCGTTGTAACCTTTGGCTTTGGTGTTTGCTTTGGCTTTGGTGCAGATTTTGGCTTTTGCACGGGTTTGGGTTCTGCTTTTGCACCCGGTAAACGCCTTTTTACGATTAAATCGTGAAGTTCGTTGCGACCAGTCTTATCTACAAACAGATATGCCTCATGCACAATATCACCCGCATTGGTATCTTTGGGGCTAATCAGTTGCATCGCCAAGATATAATGTTCATAGGCTTTATCTGGTTGACCAACAAAGTCATACGCACGCGCCAGAAAAAAATAGGTGACATAAGACCGCACATTTTTCGCTGTGACTGTTTTTATAAATTCTTGAACTGTTTGTGTTTGACAGGCTTCATCAAATTGTAATTTGAGAGCCTCATATTTAGTTGCCATATTCGTTACCTAATTCCCTAAAATAGTTTAGGAATCAAAAATAGGGATAAACCATCATTCTAGCATGAATTAAACCATATATGGAAATGATTGGCAGTGATTGGCAGTGACATACTCCCCATGCCTAAAGGCAGGGGCTTCTGCCGTTAACACCAACAGCCTCGCTAGTTGCAAGGACTTCTGTTGACTGAGACAGCATGAGGCGATGTCCCGCCTCTAAAATGTTGATTGCCGCGTTGTGGTCACGTCCTAATGTGTGTCCACAACCCTCACACTGAAAAACGCGGTCAGATAGGTCTAATTTTTGCGTATGACCGCAACGGCTACATTTGCCCGTTGTACGCTCCCAACGGTTTATTTTCACAACCTGCTTGCCCCGCTTGAAGGCACCCCAATCCAGCACCTTCACAAACTGGGCAAACCCTAAATCACTTATTTTCCGTCCCCAGAGACGCTTCATCGCATCGAGGTTTAAGTCCTCGAATACCATCACATCATACTGGTCGCACAAATCGTGGGCGAGTTGGAAATGAAACTCTAAGCGATTGTCTGCTATACGAATATGACGGCGGTTGGTATGCCACATACCCGCTTTTTGGTTGTTACTTCCCTTGACCTTACGCGAGACGCGGCTTTGAATGGCGCGTAAACGGGGCAGGTCACACTTGTAATACTGTGGCGATTCAATGGTTGCGCCTTCGTCAGTCGTCAAGAAATTTGTCAATCCAAAATCGAAACCGCCGATTTTACCCGTGCTGATTCCCTCTGGGATGACTATTTTCTCGATGACACTAAAACACAACCGCCCGGTTGCATCGCGTTTAATAGCGACTGTTTTTATCTCGCCATTCAACGGACGGTGGTTAACAAATTTGTATATTTTCTTGCCAATGCGGATTTTACGATACTTTTTGCCATCTTGTTTATCGAGCAAATCCCATCCCGCTTGTTTCAGAATGAAAGATTTAAATTTCTTGACCTTTTTGAAATGAGGTAATCCGCCTTGCTTTTTGAAAAAACGGGCATACGCCTTATCCAGACGCTCAAGGATTTCTTGAACCGCTTGCGAACCCAAGTCTTTCCAATAGGCATATTGAGACCAACGCATCCGCAGTTTGGCAATGTGTTTTTTCATGACATCCAACGGGATGTATTTGCCTGTGAGTTTGTAGTACCGTCTTTGCAGTGCGAGGGCGTGATTCCAGATGATACCCGCAACATTGATTTGGTGATGAAGCGAGCCATCCACCTTGTTGTTGCGATACAGTCTGTATTTGTATGTTTTCCGCACTTCGACCGCGTTAAGCATTGAGCGATTCCACTTTTTTGCTATCATTTAAGTATTATTTTATTCTAGCACATTTTTAAGTGCAATCAATCTACCAGCGCCTTATATCCCCATCGCTAAAGCGAGGGATCTTACGGCGTTTTTTGATAAAATGCCATTAATAACCACCCAATAGCACTTATAGGGTTTGCTTATTTTAGAAAAATACCATTAAAATGGGAATATACATAAGATGAGGATTTTGAGCATGTCTGTTTTTGATGATGAATGGCGCGATTGCCTGCGCGAACAATTCAAGCACACCATCCGCCAAGCCAATCATAAAAATATCGCATCTTTACGCGGGGTGATGAATCAGGTCGGGTTTGGTGAAGATGAATTGCGCCAGCTTGAACTGATTGCCACCATGCACATAGATGATGTGCCAGACGATTTTATCCCCAATTTAGATATTTTAGATACACCCACCCCACCACCGCCTGCCGAAACAACAGCGGGAACAGACATCCCGTTTGTGCCACATCCGCTAGAGTGCCAATGCCCATCGTGCATCAATATTGTCATGACCCCGCACGATACCGAAGGGCAACCCATCACCGACCCAGAGGCGATTGAAGAAGCACGCGCCAAAGCCGAAAAAGATACGCCAAAGCAGATGAGTTTATTTTAGGGCGTGAATCATCATGCCCACTGATTCCCATTTTATGCAAATCGCCATCCAAGAAGCCATGCTCGCCCCCGCGCATGGTGATATTCCCGTTGGGGCAATTATTGTGCGTGGCGGGGAAATTATTGGGCGTGGTCATAATGAGCGTGAACTGCACAAAGACCCCACTGCCCACGCCGAAATTGTCGCTATGCGCGTTGCATCGGCTTTTTTGGGCGATTGGCAACTCAACGGGACAACCCTCTATTGCACACTAGAACCGTGTTGCATGTGCGCGGGGGCAATTGTGCAAGCACGCATCTCCCGCGTGGTCTATGGGGCGATAGACCTCAAAGCGGGATGTGCGGGTAGCATTGCCGATTTGCTCCGTCACCCCAAAATGACGCACACGCTCGATGTGGATGTGGGGCTATACGCCGATGAATGTGCCAATTTGCTCCACGCCTTTTTTAAGGGGCTACGGGGATAATTAAGCAGGTCGGTGCTTTTTCGGCAATGCCAAACTGAGCGCACCCGCCAAAATTGCCGCAATCGCCACCAATTGGAATGTCGTGCTTAAGCCGATAGCATCTGCCAAACTGCCGATTATCAGACTACCCAAAGCACCAGTGGCGAAAATAAATCCCAAAATCGCCCCACCAGACAATCCCTTGCCCGATGGAATGGCTTCTTGTGCCAGCACCACAATGATACTATGCACCCCACCAGACAAACTCCCCGCGCCCAACGCCAAAATTAACGCCAGCACGCCATCTGCCAATGGCAATAAGAAAAATGTCGGTGCAGAGGCGGTCATGGTGATAAACATCACCCATCGGCGGTCATATCTATCGGCAAAATTGCCAAATATCACCCCAGAGATACCCGCAGAAATCCAAAACAGACTGGTGATAAACCCATATTCCGCAGGCGACCATCCCTTCTGCTGAAATAATGCGGGGATAAAATTCACTGACCCCGGATTTGCCAACCCGCGAAATGTCACCATCAACCCAATAATAAGCAGTGGCACTAGCAACGACTTGCGGGTGACTATCTTCATCGTTTGGGTTTTGCCAGACGATTTTTCGCGGGTTTCTTTTGTCCATGTCGGAATAGACGATGCCATGAAAAGCGCAATCGGCAGGGCGAGTATCATGGTCATGAACAACGGCGAGGCGGTGTTATTCACCAGCAGGCGGTTATCTATGCCCAATGGTTGCATAAACGGGAGCATGGGGTTTGGATTGGCAAAATCGAGCAATAACCCGGCCAACAACGGACCCACCGCCAAGCCGGTTTGCCCCAATAGGAAAAAATACGACATATTGCTGGCGGCGCGGGTCTGATTGCTCACTGCCGAATGAAGCATCCCCACAGGATGCACCGCCCCACTACCCACACCCTGCAACACAAACGGGATGAGCATCAGAATATAATTGTTGGTGACGAGTGCGACCAATAACCATGAGACGAACATGCCCATTGTGACCATCAAGCCACCCGCCCCAAGCCAACGTCCGCCATTTTTATCTGCCAATAAGCCAAAAGCAGGTTGGGTGAGCGCACCCGCCAATTGTTGGGCGCTAATCGCAAAGCCGATTTGTGTGTTGGTCATCGGCACAATGGCGACACTCATAAACACCAATATCACCGACCCCATAGACATAAAAATATCGTTGGCAAGATGCCCAAACCCCACCGACCAAAAGGCACGTTCCTTCGGAATATACATAAAAACCCTTATCGTTGTGCGGATACTATGCTATGGACTATTTTACGGGCGCGATTTCTTACCATCTAAGACCATTGAGGGCTTTTTTATTTTTTCTGAGTTAACCACCCACCGAGTAGATGAACTTTGTAGATTTGCTGTGTTTTATGAAACCCCGCCTCATCCAATAACGCACAAATACGCGACTCTGGGATAATAGAATCTTCTACAGTTGCCCTATGAGAGAGTTCTTTACATTGAGCCTCAGAAAAACCCTTAAACCTTGCATATTCTAGCCATGCGTTAAACGCTAATTGTGTTTCTGCTGTTGCAAAATCACCATATAGCCCTGCCAATATAAACCATCCCCCACTTTTTAACCGTTGGGCAATCCCATTAAGCAATGCCAGTTTTGTCCCGTCATCTGGTAGCAAATGCTCCACTAAAATCATCGTTGTTGCATCGAATGTCTCTTCTTGGAGAAGGTCGGTGATTGTGCCTTGTTGTAATTTGATGTGGTTAATCGCTTGGGCATCAATTTTCGCTTGAGCCAATTTGAGCATGGTGTCTGATAAGTCAATTCCCACCAGTGACCAATTTGGTTTGTGGGTGGCATACGTGATGAGGGTTGTCCCTGTGCCACATCCTACATCCAAAACAGTGGCGTTTGCATCAAGCACTACACCAAGGTATGCCAATATGGTAAGCGGGAGCAAATCATACCCAGAAAAGGTTTTTCCCATTTGTGCGTCATACTGTAACGCATCTTTATATCGTGCTTGAATGGCTTCATCCATGTAAAAGCTCCTTTTGAGCAGTTTTATCGCTTATCCAGCATTGTCAGTATAACACAATAGAACAATTAGGCTAAATTTTCATTGTTTTATGCACATCTCGCCATCTACAGGACAAATTTCCCCTATTTTTGCCACACAATTTTCTGTAAGATGAATTTTACAATAATTCCCCTTTGAAAAATGATTGAGTAGAAAAGAAATGGTCTGTGTGTGCAGGATAAATTTTGATTTGTGACGTACCAATTAACCCCGCCCCGTTTCGTTTTTTTCTCACACATAATCTATCAAAGGACATCTATCTCATGGAACAAATCCCTACCCCTGCTTTAAATTCGCAACTCGATAAAGAAGTCAATCGCCGTCGGACATTCGCCATCATCTCACATCCAGATGCGGGCAAAACCACCCTCACCGAAAAATTACTGCTCTATACGGGCGCAGTCAACCAAGCGGGTGCTGTCCGTGTGCATAAAAATCAGCGCAGTTCCACTTCTGATTGGATGGAAATGGAAAAGCAACGCGGGATTTCGATTACCTCCACCGTACTTCAATTTGAATATGAAGATTGCATCTTCAACCTGCTAGACACCCCAGGACATCGTGATTTTAGCGAGGACACCTATCGTACCCTCATGGCGGTGGATAGCGCGATTATGGTGCTAGACAGCGCCAAAGGCATTGAGCCACAGACCAAAAAATTATTTGAGGTGTGTCGGCAACGCCAGTTGCCCATTTTGACCTTCATCAACAAATTAGACCATGTTGGGCGTGAGCCACTCGAATTATTAGACGAAATTGAGCAGGTGCTATCGCTCCGCGTTGCGCCCATGAATTGGCCCATCGGCAGTGGCTCTGGGTTTCAGGGGGTGTATGACCTGCAAAATCATCAGGTGTTGCTATTTGAGCGCACCACACGCGGTAAATTCCGCGCCCCTGTGAAGGTAACAAACCTCTATGACCCCATTTTGGAGCAGACACTCGGCGCAAATGCCTATCAGCAACTCAAAGATGATGCCGAATTATTAGCAGGTGCTGGCGCTCCGTTTGATAAAGACGATTTTCTCAGTGGCGCATTAACACCTGTGTTTTTTGGGAGTGCCCTCAATAATTTTGGCGTTGAACCGTTCTTAGAGGCATTGCTCAAAATCGCACCATCGCCCCGCGCCCGTGAGAGTAATATCGGCTCAATAGAACCCACCAATGAAGCCTTCAGTGGCATCGTGTTCAAAATTCAGGCGAATATGGATCCACAACATCGGGATAGTTTGGCATTTATGCGCGTTTGTTCGGGCAAATTTGAAAAAGATATGATGGTCAATCATCCACGTTTGGGGCGCAAAATCCGCATCACCCGCCCACATCGGCTTTTTGCCCGTGAACGCGAAACGGTGGATGAAGCCTACCCTGGTGATGTGATTGGTCTCAGCAATCCGGGGACATTTGTTATTGGCGATACGGTCACATCGGGCGACCCATTCAATTATGCCCCCATACCCCCCTTTCAACCCGAATGTTTTGCGGTTCTACGCAATATTTCGATGGAAAAATTTAAACAATTCAACAAGGGTGTTGACCAATTGCGCCAAGAGGGTGTGGTGCAGGTGATGTATTCCGCCGACCAATTGCGCCGTGAGCCAATTTTGGGCGCGGTGGGTGAATTGCAATTCGAGGTCATCGTTGCCCGTTTGCAGGCAGAATACAATGTCGAGACGGTCATAGAGCGCCTCCCCTATAGCATCGCCTGTTGGGTAGATGGTGATGAAACAGAAATCCGCACCATTCGTTGGTCATCGGTCAGTATGCGCCTGCTCGATTATGATAAACGGTTGGTCGTCTTGCTCGATTCAATATGGCAATTGCGTTATACCATCAAAGACCACCCCAACCTCAAATTTACCGATATTGCGGGCAATCCATTTGGTGATTCTGCTAATAATTAAACGGCATCGGCAAAAAACGGCATTTATTCCAATGCCGTTTTATGTTATGATAAATCTTCTATGGAGAGGTGCCAGAGTGGCCGAATGGGTCTGTCTCGAAAACAGATGTACCTGCAAGGGTACCGTGGGTTCGAATCCCACCCTCTCCGCATCACCATCCCCCCAAAAAACTTTCCCCTGCTATAGAGGATAAACCATGTCTGAACAACTCATAACCCAACAACGACTCGTTAAAGACGAATTTTTTGAATATGACGACCATTCCCCTCTCACCGATACCCAAAAATCAGAATTCACCCACCTAGATTATTACCCCTATAACCCCAATTTGGCGCTAGTAGTGAATGTCACCCTCATCGAAAATACGCCCACCGCGCAAATTCTGACCACCAAAGATACCATCCGCAATTATGAGCGTTATGGCACATTTTCGTTTGATGTGGATGGCGAACAAATCACGCTCACCATCTATAACACCCCACACGGATTTTTTCTGCCATTTGTAGATAGTAACGCGGGTGCAGAAACCTATCCCGCAGGGCGTTATATAGACCCTCAACACCTACCCGATGGGCGTTTTGTGGTGGATTTTAATACCGCCTATAACCCCTATTGTGCCTATAATGACCGCTACGACTGCCCACTCACCCCCGCAGAAAATCGGCTCAAGGTGGCAATCCGCGCTGGCGAAAAAATTTCTACAGGCGACTGGGCAAAACACAAATGATGATGACACGCTTAAAATTTTTATCGCATAAAAAACCCATACCTGTTATTTTGGCGCTGGTATTCGTCTTATCGGCATGTGGTGGCACACAAAACAATCCACCACCCACCACTACCCCCACCACACAGGTTAGTACCACCCCCCTACCCGCTGTACCAACAGGTGCGCCGACAGAAGGAACAAGCATCACTACCCCAAACTTTGTCATCTGGTTTCCAGAGTCACTCGCGCTATCAGACCGTCCCGAGGTAGCCACCCTGCTCAATGACCAACTGAATGGTTTTGTGAGTGAGCAAGACATCCCCATCACCATCGAATTTCGGTTGCGCCGTTATGGGGATGTTGGGGGAATTTTAGCCACCTTGCAAAGTGCCAATAAAGTCGCCCCTGGTGCCTTGCCCGATGTCACCCTCGTGCGCCGTGAAGATTTGCCAATTCTCATCCAAGAGGGGCTAACCCTCCCGCTAGAAGGGCATCTCTCTAGCCGTATCATGGGCGATTTATTCCCACCCGCCTTGCAAGCAGGCAGAGTTCAAAATCAGCTTTATGCCATTCCCTATGTCCTCGAAATGCAACTGCTGGCATTTTATCCAGACGACACCCACCCAACCATTTGGACATTTGACAACATCCTCACCACAGAAACCTTCTGGAATTTTCCCGCAGGGCGTTCTACTGGCTTAAATACCACCGTCTTTCTGCAATACCTATCGGCAGGTGGCACTCTCTCACCCAATGGGACGCTCAATTTTAACCGAGGCGCATTAGAGACGGTTCTCACCTATTATGAACAAGCCTATCAACGCGGATTAATAGACGAGACCATGCTCAATTTTGCCTCTGGCAATGATTACCTGCGCGATTTAACCTCTGGCGATTTACGGGCAGGAGTTATCAATTCCACCGCATTTTTAACCGCATCGGCTAATGAGCCATCTCTAAGCGCCACATCTATCCCCACCGATGAAGATGACCCCCTCACATTAATGAGTGGATGGGCGTGGATTGTGACCGCCAAAACTGCCGAGCATCAAGCCATCGCCTTCAATTTTATAGATTGGATGCTTGAACACACCAGACAAGCCAATTATGCCCAATTGGTCAATATGCTCCCATCTCAGCGAGGCGCACTCAACCAAATGACACTCCATAATGCCACCGTTGCCCTATTCGATACGATGCTCACCAACGCCATACTCATGCCCGCCGACAACAATACAGGGGCATTGGCACGCGCCATTCAAAATGCGTTCATCAGCATTATTTCAGGTGATGCAACCGCTCAACAAGCCGTTGAATCGGTTGCCAATCAATTTTCACCCTAATTACGTGGATTTTTCATAAAACCGATGTGTGCGATATATCCTCATGCCAACGCTCAAAAGCGTGCCAGCCATATCTTGGTTGGTCTCCAAAATCCAGCCACAATCGAGGCTACGATAGGGCAATTTGGGGTCACTGAGGATAATCCGCAATTCGGCATACATCAACACATCCAACCCCTTATTACGATATTCTGGATTCACCCCCATCAACGGCACACGCAATCCATTGATTTTTGGGCGCAATTTCCAATGCCATAAGGCTTTGAGCAATGTCACAAATTCTGGAATACGCGGTTTGGCATAGGCGCGATGCAACACCTGATTAAGGTCTTGTACCGCCAACATAAACCCAACAGGCTTTTCATCTACTTCCACAAACCATGCTGTGCGCGGGTCTAGGAACATACCCAAACTCTTGATGAGCGCGTCTAGCTCTCTATCGGTCATGGGGGTGAATCCCCAATTGGCAATCCATGCCGTGTTATACAGTTCTTTGAACAGCTTAAAGTCGTTTTTGCGGTCTTTGTTGTTGAATGTCCGCACACGGGCATTATTTTGGCGCATGATGCGGGCGCTAATTTTTTCCGCGCGCTTGGCATTGCCAAATTGCTCATGTTCTTCTGGGGTGTGGTCATAATAAAAACTATGCACATCCATCACCTTATAAAATCCTTCCCCCTCTACCAATGCCTGATAGTATGGCGCGTTATAGGGCATGAGCAACACCGGGGGGGCAAATCCATCTACCAATAAGCCACATTCCTCATGGGTGGTAAAGCTCTGTGGGCCACGGAGGGCAGTACACCCTTTGGCTTTTGCCCATTCATTTGCAACATTTAGCAAGACATGGGCGACTTGTGAGTCGTTAATTGTCTCAAAAAAGCCAAACCATGCAATATTTTCGTGATGAAATTCATTATGCCGATGGTTGATAAAAGCGGCAATTGTGCCAACGGGTTCATCGCCCCGCCATGCCACAAAATAATCCCCTTCTAAATAATCCCATGAGGGGTTATGGTCTTTATCCAAAATTTCACGGCGCATAGACAGTAACGGTGGTGTCCAGTTTGGGTCATCTTGATAAACCGTCCACGGAAATCTAAAAAATGCGCGATAATCTTTTTTGGTCTCTACTTTACGAATCTCTACAGAATTTTGCATAGTCTCACCTTGACAGTTTAAGGGGTGTTTGATACTATTTTAACAGCCATTCCACAATAGCTCAACGGCAGAGCAATCGGCTGTTAACCGATCGGTTCCTGGTTCGAATCCAGGTTGTGGAGAAAAAAATTTACTGCAAATAACAAAAAACACCTTGCCCTATGCAGGGTGTTTTTTGTTATGAAAAATACATGATACGTCTTATGTGAAATGAAATGTGCAAAATTGGGCAATTTGCCTCGCCTATGGCTCAAAGCCATAGGCTATTCGACTTTGAAGCCCACTGAAGGGGCTATTTTTTACCCGATTTTAAGGTGAAAATCCATTTTAGGGCAGGTTTTAGCGCCTTTAGCGCAATACCGTTAAGTTATGGAACAACTATTTTGAATTCAAATGATTTTAAAATTTCAATGGATAAGCATTTTCAAGTCAATTATCAGCTTAAATCACCCCTATCCCCCCCAGCCCTACAGCCTGATAACCGTGTTTTGGGTCGTAGGGACGCGATTAAAGGCGTGTCCGTAGTTGTATTTTTAGTCTTTTGCCAGTTTTTCTCGTACATTTTGGCATCGCTAGAGGCTCAAAGCCTCTAGCTAGTCGCATCAAGCGCACTAAAGTGC
>DAOTUO010000221.1:0-11130 GCA_034436595.1 Anaerolineae bacterium
AGTTGCGTAGTGGAAAGATGGTTTCGGTTGTGGTGCGTGTTTTTGCTCTTCTAATCTGGGAGAGGATGACTTGTGGGGCAAAATCAATGCGACAAAGTGGTAAAGTGATGCCATGTAGCGACGTAAGGGGAGATTGCCCGTTGGGGTCAACCATCGCTACATTGCTTGATTCATTAAACTCTATATAATTCATTTACACATATATTTTCGCATAACTACTTAGCTTTTTTGCATAATAAAAAACAACACAACAATATCGTTGCGTTGCCTTTTATCTGGCATCTTCTCTAATATAGCTATTTTTGCCTATCTCCTAGTTTGCCTAATTCGATATGTACCTCATGAGGCAACCCATCGTTTTGTAACAGGATATAATTTTGGGGAATAAGGTTGCCATCGAGCATCATCTGTACGATACCCCCATTAACACCATGCGGGTTATGGATATGAATCGTATAGACCGTTTCGCCATTCCGATAGGTGATGGTATACCCCGTCCAATCGGCAGGGATACACGGGGCAAATTCTAAGCGATTGCCTTTGCGTTTTAAGCCTAATAATTGCTCAACCCCAAGCCGATACATCCAACTTGCAGAGCCAGTATACCAAGTCCAACCACCACGCCCATTATGCGGTGCAACACTATATACATCGGCGGCGACCACATACGGCTCAACCCGATATTTTTCGATTTTTTCTGGTGTATCGCCGTGCGAAATGGGATTTAATAACCCAAATAATTCACCAGATAGGTTGCCCTGACCCAATTGGGCAAATGCCCATACTGCCCAAAGTGCCGCATGGGTATATTGTCCGCCATTTTCACGGATTCCGGGCGGATAGCTCTTGATATAACCCGGGTCTAGTTCGGTCTTATCAAATGGTGGTGTGAATAACAACAATAATTGCTCATCTTGGCGCACCAAATATTCCTGAACGGCAGACATTGCTTGTTGGGCATGGCTGGGGTCGCCCCCGCCAGAAATCACAGCCCATGATTGGGCAATTGAATCTATCTGACATTCCAGACCTTCTTTTGTTCCCAATGGTGTCCCATCATCATAATAGGCGCGTCTATACCACTTGCCATCCCAACTTGTTGTCTCTAATGCGGTCTTGAGCAAATTGGCTTGTTGCATATAGATACTGGCTTGGTCAGTATCGAATCGTAGCTGGCAAATAGACGCAAATTGCGTCAAGATGCTGCATAAAAACCAGCCTAGCCAAACACTTTCGCCTTGCCCTTCAATGCCCACCCGATTCATCCCATCATTCCAATCGCCTGCACCCATTAGGGGTAGACCATGAATTCCCGCCGTTGAGCCTCGTTTGATGGCCCGTAGACAATGCTCGTAGAGGGAATAGGTCTCTGTGGTTGCCTCATATTGCCCATAACGTTCATCTTCGCCTACTTTTAACGGCTCACCGCGTAGGAATGGAACAGGCTCATCTAAAATGGCTTTATCGCCTGTGGTCTGGACATATTGTGCCACCACAAATGGCAACCAGAGCAAATCATCCGAACAGCGTGTCCTAACACCCCTTCCATTGGGTGGATGCCACCAATGGAGTACATCGCCCGCCTCAAATTGATAATGCGCCGCCCGCAGAATATGGTCACGGGCGATTTTGGGCGCAGTTAATAACAACGCCATCACATCTTGTAATTGGTCACGGAAACCAAATGCGCCACTGGATTGATAAAACCCAGACCGCCCCCAAATACGGCAGGATAGGCTCTGATAGAGCAACCACCGATTTAACAGTATATCCATTGCGACATTTGGGGTTTTGACGGTTACTGTCCCCAAAATTTGATTCCAAAATTCCGTCACAGCAAGCCATGTTGCTTCAACCTGCTCGGGTTTTTGATACGTCTGGATGAGTTGCAAGGCATCTTCTCGGTTTTGTCCTTGACCCAACAGGAAAAAGACTTCTTCGCTCCCACCGACTGGCAAATCAATATGAAGCTGAATGACTGCACACGGGTCTAGCCCTGCCTCAACGATACTGGTTAAGCCAACACGATTGAGTGCCACAGGACGACTTATATCACCCATACGCCCCAAAAACTCGGTACGGTCGGTTGTCAAGCCATGTGGGGCTTTGTTCGCCGCCAAAAATGCGACTCGCTCCCCAAATTCGATATTATAGCGGTTGCGTGCCAAAAGTGATTTGCTGGCATGGTCATATTCTGGGACGATATAGGTCTGTGATGCGCTCCGATTGACCCCTAGCACCCATTCTGCATAATAGGTAACTGTCACACGACGCGGACGATTCCATGTGTTTTCTAGTCGGAGTTTGATGATTTTGATGGGCGCATCTGGCGCAACGAATAGCCGTGTTTTTTGCTTGAGTCCATTGCTATGATGCTCAAATTGCGAATAGCCAGCGCCGTGTCGGATAAGATATGGCGCTGCATCACGGCTTGGTGATGGCATGGGCGACCAAACTAGTGCTGTTTCTTCATCACGGATATAAAGTGCTTCACCCGGAATATCGCTAACGGGGTCATTTCGCCATGGGGTGAGCCGATTTTCGCTACTATTACCTGCCCATGTATAGCCTGCACCAGATTCTGAAACCAGAAAGCCAAATTCCTCATTGGCGATGACATTTACCCAAGGGGCAGGCGTATATTGACCCGCTTCCAGATAAATCACATATTCCTTGCCATCAGCGCTAAAGCCACCCGTGCCATTATCGAATTGTAAATCAGTGGGGCGGGGCAGGGCATGCATTGTAATTGGCACATCGCCATTGGTTAATGAGGGTATAAAGAAAGGCAATGATATCCGATTGGCAGAGGGGCGGGGCAATTGTTCCCCAACTAATCCCTTATTCCCATCTAAAATGACTCGTGCCACTGTTTCGAGTAGAACTTGGTCCCCTTGTGCCATTTGGTCGGCATTAATCACAAAAATTCCACCACGCCGATTGAGCCACATACTCCCATTGGCTTGGGCAATTTGGCGGTGAACTTGTTCGTGTAGCTCCTGCGAATAGGTGCTATCACGCAGATTGAGGATGACCAAATCAATGTTGAGTTGGTGGTCGCGCCAATAGGTATGTGCGCGTAGAATTTCTAGTACTAGTGGCAGTTCATCTACATCACCGATTCGTAAGAGCAAAATAGGCATGTCGCCAGAAATGCCATACGACCATAAAGCGGGTTGGCTTTTTGTATTGACGCGGATGACATCCGCAGAAGCGCGTAAGCCTTTATGTGGATAGACCAAGAGTGATAACACTTGTTGTATCTGTGCTAATGCTGGTGTGCCTATTTCAAGTTTTTGGAGGGCTTGCTCATTATAACGGCGGGCAAGTTCAACCGCACGTTCCAACATTGCCCAATCCAGATACCGTTCTGCAAGACCGATTGCTTGTTCGCGTGAGCGTGTGATAAGGGTCAAATAGGCGATGCTCACCCTGCCATAAGGCTCTAATTTCACATCCTGACCAAGTGCCATGATTGGGTCTAGGGTTGTTCCGATTGTCTTAGACAGATTGCCACCATCTGCGAAGATAGCAGGTGATTTTGGTGTATGACCTCTCCCCAAAAACCGATTTCTATCCCCTTCATACTCGCCTGTGGTCACAATATCGGGACTGGTAATCAATAAATGCCCCAAGAAGATAGGTTCTTCATTTCCCCGTAACCGCCGTTGGAATAGCAACATATTGCTTTGGGGGATATATTCGCTTTCGATGAATAATTTATTGAAGGCGGGGTGGCGCTCAGACTGGGGTGCAAGTAGCACTTCACCATAACTTGTTACGCGCAAATAGCGGACTTCATCACTGTGATTAATGAGATTGACTTGTCGAATTTCCACATCATCATCTGCTGTTATCATCACTTGTGTGTTGACGGTAATGTCATAATCGCGGCGTTGGAACTCGACTTGATGCGGAGAAAATACCACATGCTGATAGTCTCGCGGGGTTGTTGTCGGTTGGTATCCGACAGACCACACCTTATTGCGTTGTATATCTTGCACATAAATCCATAGACCACTGGTATCTAAGGTCGTATCGGCTTCCCAACGGGTCAACGATAAGCCTTTCCACTGGCTATAGCCACCCCCTGCATTGGTGATTAGGGTGGTTAAGCGACCATTGGATAGGGTATGCACCTGTGGCACAGTGGTATCTTCTTGCACCTGCCATGGAGCAATATTGATTTGCACCGATGGTTTGACCCGTGCAATGATTTCAATGGGAAGTGGCTCTTCGATAGGCGCTTGTGTGGGGATTTTTTCTTGGAGCAACATCGAAAAACTTTGTACACGCAAGTCGGCATGAAAACGCTCAATCATGACATCTTCTAGCAGATAATTGGTCAACGATGTGAGAATCATGCCTTGATGGTGTGCCATATACGACTGGATAATCGCATAATCTTGGCGCAGTGGCACCCGCGAGGGCGTATAATCTACCGATTCATAAAATCCAAAAAGCCCGCGCATATTGATTTTGTCGAGATGTTCCATATTATCATAGACGGCTTGTGGGTATAACCATAATGCCAATAGGGACGCATAGGGCGCGATGACCAAATCATCACGAGAATCTCGCTTAAAACCCAATTCTGGCACGCCAAAGGCATGATATTGATAGGTCAATGTGTTATCAAACGCATAATATGATGATTCAGAAATACCCCACGGCACTTTTTGCGATTGACCATACGCCATCTGATTTTTGACTGCTGCATAACAACTTTGGGTTAAGAAGGTCTGCTCATAACTTCTCATAAAGAGGGTGGGCATGAGGTACTCGAACATTGTCCCACTCCACGATAGCAATGCGAGCGTATCATTGACTCGTGTAATCGGTCTGCCTAAATGTATCCAATGGCTAGACGGAACTTCACGCTTGGCAATCGCCAAAAAACTCGCCAGACGTGCTTCTGAAGCCAACAAATCATAAAAATTATCATCTAGCTTATCGGCAGTGACGTTATACCCAATATGAAATACTTTGCGCTGTGTGTTGAATAAGAAACCAAAATCCATCACCTGAAAGCGTGTTTCAATACGAGTCGTCAATGATTGATAATCGGATAATGATGCGCTAACCTGTATTTGTGTTTTATCCAGATTTTCTTGTAATTGAGCGCACCAGCTAATGGCTTCTTGTACCGGTATTATTGAATCGTCTTTGACGGGTAAATGCGCCCGTAAATGATTCAAATAACCTGTGAGTGTTTTGCAGATGGCGGTTAATTCACCTAATTTAGGCGGTGATGATGGCGCGACAAACAGCAAATCTTCCCATGCCTTGGCAAGGGGCGAATGGGCTTGGGCATAGACAAAGAGCGCAGGCGGGTTGCTGAATGGCAACAACCACGGCACGAAAAATTCCATATCCCGTTGCATATTTAGCAAATGATGATGAAAGCGTTCTGAGGTAATTCGTAACGCCACCAAATTTTCTACATTGAGTGGTGCTATGCCAGATTCAAATACAGCGACAATCTGATGAGAGAGTGCTTCCCAATCAGAGCCGTTTAATGTTTCAAGGCGTGTCGCCCATAACAGAGGAAGATGCACCGTTGCCTGAATTTTTTCTCTGAGCAACGCCACAAATTTTTGTAACGACACCACCGATTTATCTACCCTATCGCTATAGAGGTTGTTTAGGCTTTCCTCTAAAAGCCCTAATGTATCCAATAAGCCTTGCCAGCGTTGAGGGCGAATGACCTGTATATTGGGTAAGGCAATACATGCCTGTTCAACCACTACCAAACATCCCGCCAGATTACCGCTATCCACTGTAGAGACATAACGGGGTGCGAGTGCTGTGAGCGTCTCTGTGTCATACCAATTGAGAAGATGCCCACGATATTGGTCGAGTTGGTCAAGCGTATCTAATGTTGCCTGCAAGCGCGTGCTTAACTCTAATAACCCGATATAGCCCAAATCGTATGCCGATAAGGTTGATGTGAGCAGTAGCCCGATGTTGGTGGGGGAGGTGCGATGGGCGGTCAGACGAGGTGAATGTTGAAAATGGTCGGGTGGTAGCCAATGGTCTTGAGGTCCAACGGTTTGCTCAAAAAAGAGCCATGTCTGCCGTGCCAGATGGCGTAGCGAGGCAGTTTGTACATCGGATAGGGGTGGGGTTGTATGTTTAGCAGATGAACTCAGCCAATAAGCGACTTGTGGCGATATAAACCAGACCATGAGGATGGGCAAGGCAATAGGAAGTGCGGTCATATTGACGAGTGCAATCATGATGCCGACTATCAGCACAAAAATGGGAACAACGCTCATCTCGCGCCATGTAGATTCTGAGCCACGCAACGGCTTAAACTGTTTTGCAGTTTGTGCGGCGGTTGTCCATTGCAACATACGTGTGCGCGTGATGAACAGGCGCACCAACGTTGTGCCAATGGCATTGAGTGCCAGCATGGTTTCATATGGCAAAAAAATCACCGCAAACAGCCAGCGTAGCATATCCACACGACAGGTACCCAGCGCATGGAATATCGTTTCGGTTGCTTGTTTATAGCGTAAATTCGTCAATGCAGAGATAATCAGCGAGAATCCGAGTATGGTGAGGGTTATCAGCGTCCAGAATAGCGGGTCACCGATAAATCCCATCCATGCCACAACCAAGAGCAGGAGCAACGCAGGCGAGACCAAACTACGACGCAGATTATCAAAGATTTTCCATCGGTCGAGCGTGGAGAAAGTATTGGGCTGGCTCTTCCCCGCAATATCGGTCGGGATATGCGGGAGCAACCATGGCAATAATTGCCAGTCGCCCCGTATCCAACGGTGCATTCGCCGTGTATAACCCAAATACCGCGCTGGATATTCCTCTAACATCACAATATCGCTGACCAATGCGACACGGGCATGGATGCCCTCAAATAAATCGTGACTGAGTAATGTGTTTTCTGGGATACGATTGGCGAGACATGCCTCTAGCACATCTACATCATAGATGCCTTTTCCGACATAACTGCCTTCCCCAAATAAATCCTGATAGACATCAGAAACAGCATGGGTATACAAATCTATGCCAATATCACCCGCGAAAATCCGAGAAAAGCGCGATTGGTTGACGCTGGTCGGTTTAATATCTATGCGGGGTTGCAAAATAGAATAGCCAGAAACTACTTTACCCGTTTCTGGATTATATATAGCCCGATTTAGCGGATGGGCGAGGATGCCAACCATTTGGCGGGCGCTTCCTTCTGGCAAGATGGTATCGGCATCGAGGGTAATGACATACTTAATATTTGGTAAGACACTCATGTCACCTACCAGTACCGTGTAGGATGTTTCTGTATTTCCACGAAGCAAATGATTAAATTCCATCAATTTACCGCGCTTGCGTTCCCATCCCATCCATGTATTTTGAGAGGCGTTCCATTGGCGTTCCCGATGGAACAGATAGAATGGAGACGCATGTTGATGATATTTGGCATTTAGGGCATCAACCCCCGTTTGGGTACGGCTAATTAATGCCTCATCATTGGGCATTTGTTGGTCTGGGGCATCGGCATAATCGGTTAGTAACGCAAAAAAGAGCGATGAATTGGTATTTCGCAAAAAATGTAGTTCTAATTGCTGTAATAAGGAGTCAATCTCATTGGCATCATTGAGCAAAGTGGGGATGACGACCATTGTCTGGTATTCGGGCGGTATCCCATCCTGAAAATCAATACGTGGCAGAAGCGCGGGTGAAATTGTATGCGTCACTACCCAATTGATAATGCCACTGGCGATAGCAGTGGCGGGCAAAAAGGTGAGGAGAATCACCAGCAACACCTGTAAGATGCCCGCGTCATGTGTGGTCATATAACTGACAAATGCCACGATGAGCAAAAGGGTGATCATGCCAATGCCGACCAAATAGGTGGCGGTTGGATGCGCCAATAACCAACGGTGCAAGGCGCGGAATCCCGATGGGCGATAACTACACCATGTTTCTAATTGGTGATAGCCTTCACCAAGCAAATAATAGCCAACGTGTGCTTGAGGTGATTCTGGATTTGCATCTTGGCTAAAGAGGATGACTTGGCTGGTGACATCTTCTTCTTTGTGCTTTGATAGGCGTGCGAGGTTTTCGATGACCTTTCGATAATCGTTATGGGTATTAAAATCCATCGTCCCATAAATATTTGTGGGGTCTAATTGTAGCATTTGCTCTACAACACTCACTTGCTCAAAAAAGATTTTCCAATCCTGAATAGCCAGCAAGCGCAAACTGGTGATACAAAAACGCACTGTTGTATCGTCCCCGACAATAGAGGGCTGTTGTATGGATTCATCCAAATATTCGCTTAGTGTCATTGCGAGGCTGTTTAAGATGCCAAGCCGTAGCATGGTCGGGAATGCCCATAATTCACCCATCGTCAAAGGCACATTGGCTTGAAAGACTTCCAGAAAATAGGCGACTTGCTCCATATTAAGCTGATGGTTGCTGTAGCGAATTATTTCTGTGGCGATGCTATAGGCGCGTGGTATGTTTATCCATAGCGAATTTTTCAGTTTGGGTAATTGGCGATAATAGCCAATTGGCATATCTTTGCGAATTTGCCGTATGGTTTGTTGTACCACAAAAAAATTGTCTAATAACCACTCTGCCGCATAAGGGAGTGGCTGGTCTGCTTGAGTGACTCGGCTAAAATGCCGATACGCATCGGTAATGAGTTGCTCATCCTGTTTTAGTTGCTCCAATAGCAGGGGCTTGCCCCTTTTGTGGGTGGTGAGCTCAAACTCGATGGATAGTTGACGTGCCAATAGAATAAGAGGTGTTTCGATTACCGAAACCACCTCTTCTTGCTCGTTGTTTATTTCCACTATATCGGTGATAAGCAATATATCTTGTTCATCTGTCATTTCCTAACCTTATCGGTTGGCGCGTTTCTATAAGCGACTGCTCAAATGCGGTGGATTCCCATTGCAAATCTTGAACAATCAATAAAGGGGTTGTGCCATCTGTGATAAACCTGTTGGTGATGCTCCCATAGGGCCATTTTGTCTCACCAGAATATCCATGTGCGCTTAATATCAGCAGGTCAATCTGTTCTTGTTCGCTCACACTTTGCAATGTGGCGGCAACATTATCGCTCACCAGCAAACGGGTTTGTGTTTTGTTGGTGAAGCGTGTTTGTGTTTGCTCCAAGTATTTGCTACCTTCTTCTTGATTACGCTCAATGACACGATTGATAAGGTCTGCATCCTCTTGGCTTAAGGGCATGTGGCGTGCCATTTCTGGTTTGCTGACGACATGCACTAGTAGTAATTCTGGCTGATATTCTTCTGCAAGCGCTGTTGCCATATTTAAGACACATCCCGCTCGCTGTGACCCGTCTAAAGCGACCAATACCTTTTTATAGTGCAAATCTGGTGTGAAAGGAGTAGGCAGTTGAATTGAGCGAACAATCAAGGTTGAAGCTCGTACCAGTTGAAGGATGCGTTGGACAATATTACTCACCCCACCACCATTGACCCGCGTTTCGCCATAACCACACAAGATAAGTAACGCCGATGGCGTGGATTGTGCGAATTCAACAATTTTCTCGATGACATTGCCTTCTAACAGAACACTTTTGACAGATGAATAATGCTCCTGTAAAAGGTTTTGGATGGTGTCGAGATATAAATTCGCCTCTGATTTTTTAAGATACCAATCCAAAGGGTCTACTTTGGGTAATCGGTATGATGTAGCGGACTGCTCTAAAACATGCACCAAGATAATTTTTGCGTTAAAGGCTTTGGCAATGGCTAGGGCATGAGGTAATACACACTCTGCGAGTGGTGAGCCATCTAAAGGAAGAATAATATGATTGAGCATTGGTTACTCCTTAAAGAAACTTTATCGGTTCATAACTAGGTTGCGTTGACATTTGTTGAAATGACAAAATAATCACCATTTGCGGACGTGATATATCACATTCCTACGACCACAAACACGATTATCGGCATGTATGCCGTCCTGAAATGACACAATGAACAGCGATATATGAAATGTCAACAAATCCTAACCCTCATAGAGTAGAGGCTGACTATTTAGCATCCCCAGCGGGGCTTCTATACCCCCATTATTACAAAAAGTAGAGACGGTTATCAGAAATTGTTCGATGTTTATCGGCTTGGTTAGATAGCTTTCTGCACCTAAGCTAGAAACTGCGTTTATGATTGTTCGGTCATTATGTCCAGATACCATAATAAACGGGATTTTTGCATGGGCTGGGTTGGCTTTTACTGTCTGCAAAACTTTTATCCCATCCATAACAGGCATATCAATATCACACACAATGATATTGGGTGTATGCCGATGAATCATCCCTAGACCGATTAGACCATTCTCCGCACCTAATGTCGTATAATTCTCAAATTGCAAGATTTCCATCAGGTCTTCTCGATAATCTTTGTTATCATCAATGACTAGGATTTTATTCATAGTTATTTTACTGTTTCTCCACAATGGGATTATGTTTTTACTTTATTCGTATAAATACAGTATAAGCCTTCACTTCAGATAATTAGGTGTCCTTGTAATTGAGTTTTGTATCATTCTTTAGTATGATTTTTGTTTGTTTTATGAGGCGATAGTTTACCGACATGGCTCGTTATTCCGCATGTAACTCCATGATGGGTCTATCTCGTATGGTATTAAAGACAACGCGTGGCTCAGTTTGTAGAGGAGAATTGGCTAGATTGAGTGGGGGAGGGTGTGGCTTTTAGTGGAGTACCTGCAAGAGGCAGAACAGGCGTGTGTTTTGAACATCTGAATCTGCTGAGGGGCATTTTGCTCAATGTGTTGCTTGTATCTACGCAAAACCATCAAAACAACTACGGACAAGCCTTTAATCGCGTCCCTAAGCCTAGAAATGGGTTTCTCCCCCTTTCTCCACGCAGTGGGGATAAGGGGGATAGGGGTGATTTAATGGAGTAACGATTTTAGATTCAAATGATTTCAATCAAAGGCAACAAACCTGCGGACGCGTCCCTAAGACCCAAAACACGGTTATCAGTCGGTAGGGACGGCATATAAGGCTTGTCCGTAGTTGTTTTGATGATTTTGCGTAGATTTGGCAGGCGGTGAACCACCTGCCTGCGCCACCAAAACCCCATAAATGGGGTTGACCTACCGATTTTTAGGGTC
>DAOTUO010000222.1:0-6102 GCA_034436595.1 Anaerolineae bacterium
GGATAAGGGGGCTGGGGGGATAGGGGTGCTTTAAGCTGATAATTGACTTGAAAATGCTTATCCATTGAAATTTGAAAATCATTTGAATTCAAAATAGTTGTTCCATTAGGAACACCTATCGGTTACTATGATTTGTTGATAGCATCTATTGCATTGGCAAATAATTTGATATTGGTTATACACAATGTCCGTGAATTTAGTCGTGTGTCTGGGTTGAAAATTGAAGATTGGGAAATTGAATAGAATCCATGCGCCATTTGGGATATATTGCGATAGTTGGGATATGTATCAGTTTGCTGGTGCTGATTTTTTTGCCATTGGCTACGGCACAATCCATTATCACCCCACCCGCAGAAACCACCCCATCCACCGATTTAGGTGTGTTGCCAACCCCCACCATGCCATATCCACAGACCCTAAACAGTGTACCAATTGAGCAGATTATCGTCATAGATGAAGATACCAAGACCACTATCCGCGCCACGTATGCCGTTGGACAGGTATTTGGGCGTAACCCATTCGCATTTTCTAAATTGGGTGATAGTACGATTGAAAATCCGCATTTTTTGGCGCGGTTTGATGATGCCCGTTTGGGTGCTGTCACGTATAATTTGGGTGAGTATGCGTATTTATCGGGTGTCATTGCCAATTATGCGGGGTCGTTTAATCGGCAAGGCGAGGCGGTGCTACGCGGACTTCATGCGTGGTCGGTATTTGATCCGCTATGGGCAGGTGGCAATTGTGCGCGTGGGGAAGGTGTGCTGGCGTGCGAAATTCGGGTGCATAACCCCAGCATTATTTTTATCCGATTGGGGACAAATGATATTGGTGTTCCAGAGGGATTTGAGGCGGATATGCGCCAAATTGTGGCATATTGCCTCGCACAAGGGGTTATCCCCATACTTGGCACAAAAGCCGATGTGCGTGATGGCAATCCTAGCCCCAACAATGAGGCGATTCGCCGTTTGGCAGAAGAATTTCATGTGCCATTATGGGATTTTGAGCAACTCGCCATCACCCTACCGAATCGGGGGTTAGACGTGGATAATCATCATCTGACTAGTTTTTATGCCCACGACTGGACATCGCCAGTGGCATGGCAACGCGGACACGCCGCCCATAGCCTATCGGCATTAATGATGTTAGATGCCGTATGGCGGGTGCTATTGGGAATGTGAATGAGCGGAGAATGCTATGACGACAGATAAACAAATACAACAACCACCAGCGTATATCGTGGCATTTCGGTGGGCATGTATCATCCTTGCTATGCTTATTTTGCTGGTGCAACATGCCACCCATCGGTCTATGTGGCTAGATGAATCGAGCCTCGCGCTGAATTTTCAGGAACGGTCTTTTGGCGAATTGACCCAACCACTAGACTATCAACAAACTGCCCCGATTGGCTTTTTGCTCACGGTAAAAGCCATTACCACGGTTTTTGGCATTACCGATTATAGTCTGCGCTTATTTCCCCTTCTGGCGGGATTTGCCAGTATTTTCTTGGTCTATTGGGTGGTCAAGCAGATGTATCCATCCGCAATTCCCATAGCGATGGCGATGATAGCCACATCCCCATTTCATATTATCTACGCCACTGAATTTAAGCAATATAACCTCGATGCCACAGTCACATTGCTGTATATTCTGCTGACCATGCGTTATTTGCAATCACCCACACCGCGCCATCTCATTTTTTTGATAGGTTTTGGGGTAGTTGGGGTGTGGTTTTCGCACCCGATTATTTTTGTCTTGGCGGGAATTGGGATGGTACTATGGCTCAATGCCGTTTTGAGGCGCGATTGGCGTGCCACATTGGGCTTGACCAGCATGGGTGTGATGCAAGTGATTTCGTTTGGGCTGGTATATTGGGTTTCATATCGCTCGATGAGCGATTCTGCACTCGGTGATTTTATGACGATGGCTTGGAGTGATTATTTTTTTCGCTTCACAGCCGAATCGGTAGTCAAGATATTTTTTGAATTTTTTACCCTCATCGGCGGGTTATATAACTTTCCGTTGTTGGTGTTGGGGCTGTATGGGTTTGTCATTGGTATCATACAGATGCGTAAGCTGTATGTGGCGTTATTGCTATCACCTATCCCGTTTATGTTGCTAGCATCGTATTTGGATTTTTATCCCATTGTGCATCGGTTTTTGCTATTTATCCTCGCGCCCATCATGATTATCATCGCGTGTGGGTGGTGGGATACCATCGAAAAAATTGGGCGGGCACAAAAATGGGTGGGCATGGGTATTTTGGTCATTTTAAGTGTGTTGCTGATTATTCGTATTGAAGTGCCATTTTACAAATCTGAAGTGCGGTCTGCGTTGGCATTTGTAGATGAATTCCGCACAGCCGATGAAGCCCTCTATACCACATTTCGCATGAGCCGTACCGCCCAATTTTATGGCTATGCCTATCAGATGTTCCCCACAGAATTGCCCACCGATGAACGTGTGTGGGTGATTGCAGAAACGCCATTAGTACGGGAAGATTTTCCGAGTACCTATACCGCCTATGAATTTACAGGGGTGTGGGTGGTGTGTGTGCCAACACCCACTGTATCTTGTCCAACTGATGTTTTATCACCTTGATAGGGTATTTATTTCATCCCTATTAGGGTTCTACTTGGGTAATCGTGCCATTACCAGAGATAGAACGGGTCACAAGCGGACTGCCCATATAGCTAATTTCGCTATTGCCCGAAATATCCACAGCTAAGGTATCGGCTACATTCACAAAAATCTGTCCATTGCCACCCACATTGATGCTGGTGGTCTCGCTCACCAATTCAAAATTATTGATGACCCCGTTGCCACTGATTTCAATGGTCTGTGAGGCGACAATCCCACTGAGTTGCACCTGACTAGAACCAGAGGACTCTATCGTCAATGTGTCTAATCTGACATCAGTGGCGACAATATTGGTGCTTCCAGAGGTATCTATGGTGAGTGTTTCTAGGTTAAGACCATCGGCGGTGATAGTCGTGCTTCCAGAGGTGTTGATGTTGTTGAGTGTTATAAACGACAGCGTTATTTTGATTGGCTGGCTGGGGGTAATTGTTGTATTGGGTGTTGTGCTAATGTTCAGTACACCATTTTGCATCGTCGTCTGAATGTATGACATGATATTATCATCGGCTTCGATGGATAGGCTTTCATCGTCCCCTTGTATAAGAATAATCTCTGCCGATAGTGATACATCAATTCCAGAAAAATCGTTTACATCCCGATTTTCGCTGATGATGTTTTTTGACCCAGAAATAGGGAATATCCCATTGCACGCCGCGATAAAAATCATGATTACCAGCATAAAAATAGAGTAGAGTGTGTGTTTCATCATATAGAATAAAATCCCTTTGCATAAAAGCTATCTGACATACACCCATTACGCGCTGGGGTGTGAAAAGTTGCAATAGGACTAGCGCACATACGGATAATCCAAGAACATCACCTCCAGGCGCAGGCGTAAATTAATATTTGCGCCCAATTGCGAGAGGGTGGTCTGAGTGGTTTTGATGGCTTTTAGCGCATCCTCTGTGGACATGCCACTGGCGGAAAAATGATGTAGGGCATCGTGGCGGTCAATATTGCAAATACTGGTCATATTGCCTTCGATGGTGTGCAAAATATCGCGCCAATAGGTGAGCCATAATTCTAATAACGGAAATACGGCTTGCTTGTCTTTATCTTTGCTGAGTGCTTCTGCCATCCCAAAGCGCACCATGCGATTGCCTGTGAGTGCTTGCTCAAATAGGTCTAAGGCTTTGGCACGTTGTTCTAATACATCGGGATTTTGTAATGCAGAAATTGCCCAGCCAATGCGCCCCCCGCTAAAATGTGCCAATTTGGTGGCGTGGTCTGTGGATGCCCCGTATTGGTTGACGAGTACCGTCTGTAATGTCTCGGTAGAGACGGGGCGCAGGTGGATGATTTGGCTACGGCTGAGAATCGTGGGCAAAAGTGCCTCTAGCGATGTCGCCAATAATATCAACACCGCATGGGGTGGGGGTTCTTCGAGTGTTTTGAGCATGGCATCTTGGGTGCGGGCGGCGGCGTGGTCAAAATCTTCAAAAATTGCCACCCGATACCGCGCATCATACGGTTTCATCGCCAATTTGCTAATGACGGCGCGAATGGCATCAATTTTGAGCGCACCCGTGTTGGGGTCTAATTCGCCATAGAGCATATCGGGATGATTGCCACTCGCCATAAGTTTGCAACTCCGACACACCCCACAGGGACGCATGGCAATATCTGGCGCGGTGCAATTGAGGGCGCTGGCGAATGTGTGTGATAGCAGGTGCTTGCCGATATTGGGCGTTCCGATGATTAAATAGGCATGACGAATCCTATCATTTTCAAGCCCTTGTTGCAGATAATTCACCGCCCAATCGTGACCAAAAATTCCCCAAGTATTCATATCGTTATCCTATTCGCGGGCAGGTCATGACCTGCCCCTACACTGTTTATGGGGTATAATAGAAAATAATTCATTCTCTACAACAACCCAAAGGCACACACTCATTATGACACAATATGCTTTTCCTGAGAACTTTTTATGGGGTGCGGCAACGGCTTCCTATCAAATTGAAGGCGCGGTATTTGAAGGCGGACGTGGCACAACCGTCTGGGATGTTTTCTCAGACACCCCTGGCAAAGTGAAAAATGGTGATTCTGGTGAGGTCGCGTGTGACCACTATCACCGCTATCCCGATGATATTGCTCTCATGAAACAATTAGGGCTACATGCCTATCGGTTTTCGGTGGCGTGGGCGCGGATTCTGCCCGAAGGCACAGGCGCGATTAACCCCGCAGGACTCGATTTTTATGACAAATTGGTAGATACCCTGCTCGCCAATGGGATTCGCCCTTATGCGACACTATATCATTGGGATTTGCCCCAAGCACTTGAAGATAAGGGTGGCTGGACAAATAAGGATATTGTGAACTGGTTTGGCGACTATACCGATGCCATCACCAAACGGCTCGGAGACCGTGTTCAAAATTGGATGACGCTCAATGAGCCATGGGTATTCACCTTTTTGGGTTATGGTATCGGTATTCATGCCCCTGGTCATCGGGATATGGAACTGTATTTGCGGGCATCGCATCATAGCCTCATGGCACATGCCCGTGCGATGAGCCTCATCCGCGCCAATGTCCCTAATTCACATGCGGGGATTGTCCTCAATCCGACATGGGTAGACCCACACACCGACAGCCTTCAAGACCATCTCGCCGCCCAAAGGTCATTGAGTTTTCAGAATCGTTGGTGGTTAGACCCACTCTATCGGGGCGAATATCCCGCCGATATGATGGCGATTTATGGCGACAGAATGAATTTTGTTTTGCCCACCGATTTCGATGAACTCAAAGCCAACCCATCCGACTTTTTGGGGGTAAATTTTTATACCCGCAATGTGGTCAGATCTGCCCCCTATAGTGAGAATCCCCTCAAATTAGAGGAGATACGCCAAGATGCCGAACATACCGAGATGGGCTGGGAAGTGAGTCCTACTGCCATTTATGATATGCTCAAGCACATCCACGATGAATATGCGCCACCCGCTATTTATATCACCGAAAACGGCGCGGCATTTGATGATGTGGTCACCGGTGATGCGGTGCACGATGACCGCCGTGTGGCGTTTTATCAACACTATTTGGCAAATTGCCACCGTGCCATCCAAGATGGTATTCCACTAAAAGGCTATTTTGCATGGTCACTGCTCGATAATTTTGAATGGGCAGAAGGGTATAGCAAGCGGTTTGGGCTTATTTATGTGGATTATGCCACCCAGAAGCGCATTATCAAAGATACCGCCAAGTGGTATGCTCAGACCATCCGCGATAACGGATTTGTGTTACCCTAAATATGTGCTTTGGTGTAGTCGTTTTGGACGGCATATAAGGCTTGTCCGTAGTTGTTTTGATGATTTTGCGTAGATATGGCAGGCGGTGAACCACCTGCCTATGTGACTAAAACCCCATAAATGGGGTTGGTCTGCCGATTTTTAGGGTCAGATAGGCATGATGTACGGGTTTGCCATGGCAAACCATCCGCAACCAACCGTAAAAATCGGGCTTGCCATGGCA
>DAOTUO010000223.1:0-5141 GCA_034436595.1 Anaerolineae bacterium
AGGTATTGGTCAAAAAATATCCAATGCGCCCAAAACCCATGCGCTATGTGTTTATGGGCGCAGAAAACCAGGGCATGATGCACCGCATTTTGCAGTCATTCATCCAAATATTAAATACAGGCGATAGCACCTTTTATATCTATGGTGAAAAACGGGCACAGGCGCTCGATTTGCTCTTTGTCAATGAGCCACCATCCTAGACAAACCGCGTCCATAGGGGTTATTGTGGAGATATGGCGCGTGCCATGTCTCCTCATCATTTTACACATACATTATTTAGGTTGTGGCATGACTATGAGGTAATGCGGTATAAACATCTTTCCAAAACGGTGTATGTTCGTCTGCCCATATCATCAATTTGATGAGGTCGCATAGGGTATCGTAGCCCTCATCACCAAACACATCACAGCATGCCAAAAATTCAATGACAAATTCACGTAGGTTATTGGATGTTTCTTCACAATGCCTAAGGACAGATCTCCAATCATTATGCTCGATGCCACTGCGCTCAGCAATGCGATTAAATTCCAACACAGCTGGATGGCTATGAAAGCTATATGAAGGGATACAATTGGATAGTCGTTGTGCTAAATCGATATTTTTTGCTCCCATACGAACGACCAATTGGTACATGTGGCTATAGGTTGATGGGTTATCTGTTCCCATGAGTAACCAATCTTCTATACGGGATCTTACACTATTTCTATCTGGTATTAATTGCTCAGCTAAGATAAGTCTTATAGTGACGAGATAAAAGATGGCTTCAGCCAAACCACGGTCAAAATCACTAGCATCGGGTTTCCTCAGATTTTTTATCTGCGCCTCAATCACGTTTGAGTCACCATTTCTATAAAATTCCCGAATTACCTTAATTGCCTCAATTGCCGTATCTTTATATATAGTGGGTAAACGACTAGCTAAAGTGGTTGCCACTTCAAAATGTTCTTCCCCTGCCAATCCAATGGCTAACCTAACAAGATTCTCGGCATGTAAGTCAGGATTTCTGCCGATAGATGCGATAATATTTTTAACCGCATCATTTTTAACCGCATCATTTTTGCCAGCGTCTATCAGATACAAAATAAGTGGTAGTATCACATTCCATGCAGGTGGAACGGGTAGTCTGCCAATCCTATTTTTATAGGTTTCTGCCATAGTTGTGTCATGCCGATAAAGCAACAGCACGATTTGTTTATAGAGGCTCCGTTTCGATTCTTCTGCCACACCAGTAAGGATGTTATTTTCAATTGCCCTCTGAATATCATTGCTAAGATGATAGTTTTTTACAAGAATAGCCACCAGCCATTTGAGTGCAACATCTTTTTGGGTGATATTTTTTGCGATTTCGACTGCCTCGTCATATTTCTGCATGTCAATATAGACCTGAACCAATTTTTCGCGGATTTCATCTTTGTCTTTTTCACGGATTTCGTTTTTATCTTCATCTTTGTCTTTATCTTTTGGGGGGACTTTATTCTTGGCGTTTTCCAAAAGGTTATTAATATCACCGTTAAAGCGATTGCCCCCTTCTATACACAACTCTGCCATATAGCAATAAAACAGCACGGCATCTGCACTTGTAGCCATTTGACTATAGGCTTGATCTGCAATAGTCGCCATTTCATCGGCATGTAGGTGATTGGCTTTGCGGAGTTTAATAGACAGGCATAAGCTGGTATAAGCCCGTTTATTGATGTCTGATGTGTTATCAACCATAGCCCGAAAATCATCATCATATTCAAACATGGTGCAAATGACTTTCATCGCCATCACATAAAGAGGTACAGATATAATTTGCTGGGCGCGTTGATATAACTCGCCTAAACCTCGCTTATTTGAGGCATGGCACAAAATATAGAGGGTTCGGTCTATATCGCTGTTGATGGGATGTGGCTCTAAGGGAGCTAACTCATCGGTAGCCCCATTGCGAATGTATATATTTGCCAATTTAAGGTTTAGCTTTGGTTTATCAGCCGCTCCCGCCAATTGAATCGCTCTTTTTGCATAATCAATATGGTTATTTTCGAGGCAAATGTCCACAAATCGTTCAATTTGTTCAGAGTGTCTGGTCAACTTTTCCAATAAACCGTACAATTTTTCGATAGCCGCTTCATCAAAAATCTTTAGGGTCTCATAAATAGAACACACCCCATTAAATTGTTTAACCAGTCCCTTTCTATTGAGTGCCTTGTCTAATACGTAGTCCACATTCTTGGTGGTTAGCGCCTCTATGCTCAAATCAATATCGTCTAGCGCCCCAATTAGCTCATCCATATAATAGGTGACTGCCAATAACAATAAGCGTTTTTGAGCATCTTCTCTAAATAGCTCATTGGCGGTTTGCAAATCATCACGAAAGAAGTTCATCAACGATTTACGATGCCGATAGTCTGCCCAGTGTTTATCTTGGGTGAGCAGGGTAAATAATTCTTCGTGTTTCTCTCTCGTATTGCTCTCTTTGAGGTGGTAAATCAGATACCGAGAAAAATAATCATCTGTCACATCGTGCCAACTGGCATATAAATTTTTACAGTTATCCACTAACCGCGCATGAAGTTTTGGTGTTGCTGTATGAAACCCCTTTAGATATCCCCAAAAGCGGTTATTGATGGTGTATCCCGTCTTATCGGTCGTTTCCTCTATCAATGCGTGCCGTACCAAATCGCCTAACCGACGGTCTGCCTGAATGTCATCTACTACTCCCCATAGGGTACAAATAATCACTTTAGGAATAGAGGCTCTTTCGGCAAATACGACCAATTCCTTGCAATGTTTTTGAAGTTTTCTATCAAATGTTTTGATAATCGCTTCAATCGGTCGGTATAATGGTTCATTTGCTCTATCTGCATTGATACCAGCTAGGGTTATCTTCCAATCTTTGGCAATATGCTTATAATAGAAGGCAATATGCTCTAACGAATAGAAATCACCCCACGTATTTACAATGGCAAAGATGATTTGTTTGTCATTAGAGCTTATATCTTTTTCATCTAAATTAATGCGCTTCAACAAAAATTTGAAGGCATCATCCCCTTGCAAGGGGGTGACTTCACAATTTTCAAATGTATGCCCATTATTTGGTGGGACGGGGTCATTTGAGGTGATAACTACTTGGCTATCATGGCTCAAATGCCTAAAACTATCCAAAATATTTATGTGGTCTACTGGCAAATCGTCCAATACAAACAGGTATTTTTTTTCTTTGGTAATTCGGGCGATTTTATCGGCATTGGTCTCTTTGGGGTCGCCATCCCATACTATATCGCCAAAATAATCCCTCAAATACTCCCATATTGTGCTATTTTCTAATACGTCTCTGAGATTGATACGATAAATGCCATCGGTAAAATGCCGACGGATTAAATAATCATTCATCAATTCCAACGCCAGAAAACTTTTACCACTACTGGGTTTGCCATAGATATTCAAAAAAGGTTTTTTGCCACCATTCCTGTTAAGTATGGTAGCACGAATGGGGGGTAAAAGGTCTTTACGATGGTAATGTACATTGTGGAGTTTATCCCTGTCATGAATCTCTTTTGGGTCAACCGGAAATTCATTGGTTGTCAATAACCCAAGAAGATTTTCAAATTTAGAAATCTGATGGGGGTTCACTGATGCCCTCACTGTAAGGTAATCTTCAAAGCTATGCCAAAAGTGATTTCCATTAAATCCACGGTATCCTAGCAATTCATCCTTAGATAAATACTGAATGAATTCTTCAAATGTAATGACTTGATCTGGTGTTTTTGAAATGATCAAGATAATTTGTTTGCCATAACGCAAGGCAAGTTCCCATTCAATTTGGCAATTGCGTGAGATTTGCGCCCCTGGCGAAAAAAATAGCATAAAATAATGAGATTGTTTGATTGCGTCTTCAAGTTCGCTATCTACAGGCTTGCGCCCAATAATAGATATGGTGTCTTGCCAAAATTTGACACGATACCCCAATGGTGGCGTGAGATTTTCAAGGTTCTCTTCCAAATCTTGGCGTAATTTTTCTACGAGTTCTATTGAATCGGCATGGGCGTAAGAAATAAAGATTTGTAATTTCGGTGTCATATCTGCCCCCTTTTGGGTTATAATTGGGTATACGTTAAGTTAATGCAGAGTATATCACGTTTCACTAGCTGTCGCACTAATAAAATATCAATATTTCATGAATTTTCTGTTACATATTTCTATCATGACAGAAATAAATAGTTATATATAGGAAGAGACCCCGCTCTTCCTGTATACCGATATACCGATGCAAGGTTATTCCGCGACAAAATAGCGTACCGACCCCAATTCGCTACGGAACTGGTCATATACATTGCCTTTATAGGTGTTGGTCGCGCCTGCTTGCACCACATTGGGATAAAATGTGCCACCCACCGTCCTGCCACCACTCGGATTTATCATGGCGATATGTCCGCTACTAATGGCGATGGCGGGTCTGCCACTTTGCGAATATTGCAACGCCTCTGGCGCGCTCACCACGCGCCAGCCAACCGCCCCGCCTTGACGGTCTTGGCTCACCCCTGGCATTTGATTATTGAGCCATTGATTCATATCGCTCACACCCAAATATTTGGGATTGCCATTATCCAGCCGAATCACATTGGGGATGGGGCGGTTGAGGATGCGCGTGGCATCCACCACAAATGTATCGCAATGCGTCCCATATTGATTTGGTGCATAACGCCCATTGCCATTATCATCCACATTCAAATAGTCTAGCGCACGCATATAATTGGCTTGTGACCGATTATCGGCTGTGTTCCACGGCATATCGCCATCATTGAGGTCGAGGTCATGTTGAGCGCCCCAGCGTTTTTTGCCATTGGGTCCCATATCACCCGGTCGGGCAAATCCAAACGGATTTTGGGTTTGTGGGGCAGTATTTACCCCAGAGGGGGGTTGTGTATTCGGCGGGGGAGGCGGTGTGCCACCACCAGCACCCTCGCTACCGGGGATAATCAACACTTGACCTGGATGAATGAGGTTGCGGTCTGCGATATTATTTGCCGCTACCAGTTCATCTACCGTTGTGCCATGTCGTTGGGCAATACCCCACAGCGTATCACCCGGTTGCACCGTATATTGACCTTGTGACGGTACAAGCGGTGGTGTATTACCCCCTCCGCCACCGCTTGTAC
>DAOTUO010000224.1:0-1983 GCA_034436595.1 Anaerolineae bacterium
GGCAGGGATATTAGCGCCAATCGGTTTTATTTTGTCGCCTGCTGTTGGGGCGGTGCTGATGTCACTGAGTACAATCGTGGTGGCTATCAACGCCCAACTGCTTCGCAATGTGAATCTTTCGACTGAATGAGATTAGTAATTTCTGATGAACAGCTCACGCCGACAAGGGGCGTGAGTTTGTTTATAAGTCGGTTTGGAAAACCACAAATTCGCCGTTTAAGGGATGTTTTATCCGAAATTGTTTAAGCGTAGAAAAATGGGGTGTTGTGGATTTGAGTAATTCCACATGCCTCATTTCCTCATCATCCCCATGACATGGCAAAACAAAATTGAGGGTGTTATCCTCAATAGAGGGGTATTTTTTAGCATTGAGCAAATTCGCTTCTGCTTTGGCTTCTGTCATAATCCGAAAACGTAATTTAACCGATGCTTTTTCAACGTTGCGTGTTTGGCTAAAGGCTTCTTGATTTGAAAAAATATTCAATAAGACTTGTTTTACCTCATCGGTGAGATGAACATCGCTAATTTGTAATCTATCTTCTAAAACCTGCTCAAATGCTTGTTGGATAAGACTTTCAATATTCAGTGTTTCAAAAAACTGCCATGCACCAGACAGATTTTCATATCACCCGATTTTTTGCGTTCACGTATCAGATAAAAGACATCTCGTAGTGGTAATTGATGACCATTTTCGCCCAATGCGTCTAATTGATCACGCATTTTATTGCTTTTACCCGCTAATAAAGGTGCGAGGGCTTTTTGACCTGTTGGGATGGTGGAATTAAATGAAGAGATGGTATACCCTTTACTATCTTTTAATTCAATGAGTTCACCTCCATCAAACCCACTACCCACAGGGGCTAATCGCAGAATAATATCTGGGAAATCTGCCCCGCTTCTGATGGCTATCAAAGATGTGTCGAAGGGAAATTCTTCTAATTTTTGTATGGCATCAAAAGTATGTTTATGCGCTATCAGGTGGGCGAAAAAGTGGTAAATCGAGAACATCATTTTTCCTTATGGTGGGGATAATATCACCCCAGATGGTATCCAGATTTTCGGTATGCCGATAATCATCATAAAAACGGGTAATGCGGTCACTATTGCGGATACTAGCTAACCGTTTTTGGATGCAATCCACATTGGTGGGGTCAATTTCGATGCCAATAGACTGTCGTCCCAATTGATGCGCCACAAGCAATGTTGTGCCTGTGCCTGCGAAGGGGTCAAAGACCACAGCACCGACTTGGGTTGATGACAGGATAATCCGCAATAACAAGGCGAGTGGGGCTTGTTGTTTATGTAGGCGTTCCCCTGTTTCATTGCGTAAGGCTTCATCACCAGCAAAATAACCCGATGTGAGTTCACGAATATCATCCCATACATCGGTGACAAACATGCCATTTTCGCGCTCATATTTGTAATTGGCGGGAAGTGGTGGCGAAATGCGGAGTTTGTTAAATGTGCGCGGTTTTTTGCCTTTGGTGGCATAGGCAATAATCTGATAATGCTTGCCATATCCCTTTGCTAAAGGAACGGCAGATGTCATTTTTTTCCAGATGATGAGATTCTGAAATTGCCACCCCGCACTTTGTAGGCAATTGATAACTTGCGCCACATTTTTTTCGCGTTGCATAAAATAAATGGCACCACCATCGGCGGTATGCCGATAAATATCGGCGCAGATGGTTTGCATCCAACGCCAATAATCATCATCGGGCAAATTATCGTTATGGTGAGAATAATCTTTATTTTGGTTAAAGGGCGGGTCTAAAAATGTGAGATGCAAAGCATCAAAGACCCCGCCACTTCGTAGGGTCTCTGTGCAATCACCTTGTATGATGCGATAATCACTCATCACTTAGCTCAATTCAGGGGCGACCAGTGTCACCCGCCCACCTGTGCCGATTCCGACCTCAACAATAAGCCGATTCGGGTCTGAGAGTTCCCCCAAAATGGCACGGCTGGCGGTCTCTGCGGATA
>DAOTUO010000225.1:0-5402 GCA_034436595.1 Anaerolineae bacterium
GGTGGAGAGAGGGCTTATTGCCCGTGTTGATGGGTCTCTCCCCTTTCTCCATGTAATGGGGTAGGGGATAGGGGCTGATTTTTTAGAATATAAAATTATTATCCATAACTCACGCTATTGTATGTGTTTTTGGGCATCTCGCCATGTCTTAACTGTGAGAAAATAACCCGTCCACGCAAAATAGCGGCTCATAAAATAAATCAGCCACCCACGCCAATCGGTATAAATCATAAATTTCCTCTTATGAATACCCCGCACAATGGCACGGGCAATCTCTGGTGTTTCGTATACCTTGAGGAATACCGACTTAGAATGAACCATCGCGGCTTTGCGATTATCTGCGCTCAACATGCCCGTGTTGACAAAATTGGGACAGACCACCCCCACATGCACGCCCTTGCCAGAAAGTTCCACGCGCAATGCCTGTGCCAGATTGAGGACGGCGGCTTTGCTTGCGCCGTAGGTGGCAAATTCTGGCGCACCCTGAAATGCCGATATAGACCCCAAAAAGATGAGATGTCCTTTGGTCTCTATCAGATAGGGCAGGCACGCATGAGCAATATTGACGGTGCCTGTGAGGTTGATAGCCACAATATGCGCCATTTTCTGCGGTGGCATCTCCAAAAATGCGCCTGTATGCAAAATACCCGCGCTATGTACCACCCCATGAATTGCGCCGTATGTGCTTTTGGCAGATTGCACCGCGTTCTGAATCGCGTCATAGTCGGTGCAATCTACCACTGCGTAATCTGCGCCGATTTGTGTGGCAATTGTGCCTGATGCGGTTTCGTCAATATCCCATAACATCACCCGCGCTCCGTTTTCTATCAATAATTTGGCAGTTTCTACGCCAATTCCGCCCGCGCCACCCGTAATAATCCATATTTTATTTTGAAAAGTCATTCTATTTGTCCTATTTATTGTATAATTCTTTTTATGCGCTTAAATTTTTTCAAAAGGAGATTCTTTATGACCAATCAGTTACCTAGCCATGCAGAAACCATGTTTGACTGGGATGCAGACCAATATACCCCATTTTATACCGATTTGCTCAATAGTGAACTGACACAAGCCACATCCCAAGCGTGGCTGGCACAATGGACGCGCCTCGCTGATTTGACGGGAGAGGTTGAGTCTAAACTATATACTGCTACGACTGTAGATACCAATGATGCCATCGCAGAAGCGCGGTTTAAGAAATTTTTGAACGAAATTTACCCCGTGTTGATGATGAATGAGGACATGCTCAAGCGCAAACTGATTGCTAGTGGGGTGGATGTGCCAGAATTGACCATCCCCATGCGGAATATTCGCAGTGATGTGATATTATTCCGCGAAGAAAATTTATCCCTGTTCAGCGAAGAGGGTGAATTAGGCATGGAATACGATAAGGTCATCGGCGCACAGACTATCACATGGGATGGCGAAGAAATCACCTTGCCACAAGTGCAACTCACGCTCAAAGAGACCGACCGCGCTCGCCGTGAACAAATCTGGCGACTAGCAGAGGAACGCCGTCTGCAAGATAAAGATGTGTTAGACGCGCAATGGCGCAAATTTATGAATATTCGCAAGCAAGTGACGGCAAATGCGGGTACAGCCGATTATCGGGCGTTTCAGTGGCAATCGAAACATCGCTTTGATTACACCCCAGAAGATGCTATCGCCTTTAATAAAGCGGTGGAAGAGGTGGTTGTACCAGTGGCGGCAAAACTCTATGAGCGTCGGCGTAAGCGGTTGGGCGTGGATACCTTGCGTCCGTGGGATATTTTGGTAGACCCAGATAATAACTCTGCGCTCAAGCCATACGAGACGGTGGAAGAACTCGAAAACACGATGGCAACCCTATTTGACCGTGTAGACCCTCAACTCGGTGGTTACTATCGCATGATGATGAACGAAGAATTGCTCGATTTGGATAATCGCAAGGGCAAAGCCCCTGGTGGCTATTGCACCTATTTCCCCAATATCAAGCGACCATTCATCTTTATGAATGCGGTAGGTGTGCATGATGATGTCAATACGCTCCTGCATGAAGGCGGACACGCTTTCCATGCGTTTGAGAGTGCTTCATTGCCCTATTCGCAACAACAAGATGTGCCAATGGAATTTGCAGAAGTGGCTTCGATGGCGATGGAACTCATCGGCGCACCCTATCTGAGCAAAGCCAACGGCGGATTTTATAGCGAGACCGATGCCAACCGCGCCCGTGTGGAACATCTTGAGGGGATACTCCAATTTTGGGGATATATGTCGGTGGTAGATTCATTCCAACACTGGATTTATACCCATCACGATATTGCCACAGACCCATCTGCCTGTGATGAAAAATGGGCAGAACTCTGGTCACGGTATATGGTGGGCATAGATTACACAGGCTTAGAACATTTCTTGAGCAATCGTTGGCGCAGACAACTGCACATCTTCCAACTGCCATTTTATTATATCGAATATGGTCTGGCGCAATTGGGTGCGGTGCAAGTATGGAGCAATGCGCTCAACAATCAGGCGGGTGCATTGGCAGATTATCGTAAGGCGTTGGCATTGGGTGGTACGGTCAAATTACCCGATTTATTTGCCACAGCAGGCGCAAAACTGGCATTTGATACACAAACACTCGCCGATGCAGTAGAATTGGTAGAGAAAACCATTTATCAGCTAGACCCCATGTAGGAGATGTTTTATGCAACTAAGTTTGATAGATATTATTGTGGAATATTGTGCATCTTGAGGCTATCAAGGTCGCGCCGTCAGTTTGACGACAGAAATCTTGATGGAACGGGAACTCGAATATACGATTCGCTCGTGGCAACTTATTCCTAGCAGTGGCGGTGTGTTTAATATCACCGTCAATGGAGAGCGTATTTTCTCTAAAAAGGAATTGGGTCGCCATTTGGAAGAAGGCGAGGGCAAACGCCTCATTGCCGAAAAAGTTAAGGCGATTGTGGATAGTGGTGAATAATTAGGCGTGTTGACGTTTTACGAAATCGTGTGAAATATTCTTCATCTATGGCTGACATACGCACTTGCGTGCAAATCAGCCAGTACAGTTTCGGCTATTTTGAGGGATATAGGGACGTGATACATCGCGTCCGACTCGTATGTCCGCCATAAAAAATAACAGCCATTAACCCGCCATTCCTCTTTTTCGATGGAACAAATCCTCCACCAGAAACGTCCTAATGCTATCAATCAATTTGTACTAGGGCGTTTTTGCCCACAAGGAGTTTTTTATGTTCAAAAAAATTACGCTATTGACCGTTTTTGCCTCACTATTGATGCTCGGTGTATTCTCTGCATCTGCCCAAGAAGAACCCCCTGCCGATGAGCCACAACCCACTGTGTCACTGACTGTTTACAATGAAGGCACGGCATTGGTGCGTGACCGCCGTACTTTTAGCTTTGAAGAAGGATTAAACACCATCAATTTTACCGATGTCGCCTCATCTATAGATGCCACTTCAGTGAGTTTTCTCTCGCTCACTGACCCCGATGGGACATTCGTCTTGGAGCAAAATTATGTCTACGATTTGGTAGATACCTATTCACTCATCCGCCGTTTTATTGACCAAGTGATTACCGTCACTGCCGCCGATGGCACGGTATATACAGGCATATTGCTCAGTGGTGGCGATAGCATCATTTTGCAAACCGAAAGTGGGCAAGTGGTCGTCCTGAGCGCCTATACCCTGCGCGATATTCAGTTCCCCGCGTTGCCCAACGGACTCATCACCCGCCCAACCTTACGTTGGCTGGTGAATAGTGGTGTTTCTGGCGACCAAGATATTGAACTGACCTACCTCACAGGCGGGATGTCATGGACAGCCGATTATAATGTGTTGCTCACCAGTGACAAATCTGCCCTAGACCTTAATGGCTGGGTAACACTGACCAATACCAGTGGCACAACCTATCAAGATGCCCAACTGAAACTCATTGCGGGTGATGTGAATCGTCTGCCAACCTATGATGAATTTGCGTATGCGTCTGATATGGAAGTAATGCGTGCTGTGCCTGCCGAGGTCCCACAAGTAGAACAACGCGAATTTTTTGAATACAAATTGTATGAAATCAACCGCCTTGTGACCGTTGGCAATAACGAGACCAAACAAGTCGAATTTGTCACCAGCACCAATGTCCCTGCCACCACCTATTATGTCTATAATGCCAGTGATGTGTTTTATGGGTATTATAGCCCCATCGTAGACACCTATTATGGCAATACGGGCATTACCGATGTCCAAAATTACTTGGAATTTACCACCGCAGAAGAAAATGGTGTCGGTGCAGATTTGCCCGCAGGTCGTATCCGTGTGTATCAAGAAGATGTCGATGGCGCGGCATTGCTCATTGGCGAAAATAGCATAGACCACACCCCAGAAGGCGAAAATGTGAATGTCTATTTGGGCAACGCCTTCGATTTGGTGGGGGAACGGATTCAGACCGATTTCCGCATTATCTCTGACCGCGTGATGCAAGAGACCTATCAAATCACCCTCCGCAACCGCAAAGATGCCGAAACAGTCGAAATTCGTGTGCCAGAACGCCTCTTCCGTTGGAGCAATTGGCAAATCCTCAGCGCCACCATTGACGGTGCAACTGCCGAATATACCCAACAAGATTCTGCCACCATCGAATTTCGGGTGCAAGTCGCCCCTGGTGGCGAAGTCGTTTTGACCTATACCGTGCAATATAGCTGGTAGGAATTAATACCCACATGCTTGCAAGGACGGTACATACGCCGTCCTTTTGCGTTATAATTGGTAGCATCACCTATCAGTCTTAGGGAAGGATATATTTCTTATGGCACAACAACCATTTTTGGCGCTCACGGTATATACAGGGCTTGGCTTGGTGCGGGAACGGCGCACAATCACCTTTGCAAAAGGCGGGAATATCGTCAATTTTACCGATGTCGCCTCATCTATTAAGCCAGAATCGGTCAAATTTGTATCGCTCACCGACCCCGCTGGCACGCGGGTCGTGGAGCAAAATTATGTCTACGATTTGGTGAATAGCGAAGCACTTTTCCTCCGATTTATAGACCAGACCATCAGTGTCACGGCAGAAGATGGGACGGTGTATGTTGGGAAATTGTTGAGTGCCGACCGTCGCCTTGTTTTGCAGGCAGAGAGTGGGCAATTGTATCTGTTGGATAGTAGTCGCCTGCGCGATGTGCAATTTCCGTCATTGCCCGATGGACTCATCACACGCCCCACCTTGCGCTGGCTTATCTATAGTCCATTGGCAGGTGAACACGATATTGAACTGACCTATCTGGCAGATGACATCTCATGGGATGCCACCTATAACCTGTTATTGGCGCGGGATAATAAAGCAGTAGACATCAATGGTTGGATAACATTGACCAATAACAGTGGCACGACCTACGCCGATGCACA
>DAOTUO010000226.1:0-14897 GCA_034436595.1 Anaerolineae bacterium
CTTGTGTCACCTCATATTTGTCTATCCAAAAGGGCGTATCAAAGCATTGTTCATGTACAGGTGCTTCATCACTATCGCCAGTCGTACTTCCCATCATAAAGCACCCCGCAGGCACCAGCACCATCGTCACCCCGTCAAATTCTTGTTCTTGCGGTGTCCAATCTTCGTTGCGGGTAATATGCTCTGTAGCAGGCTCATCAGCAACCTCTGTCGCTTGCATTGCCACTGCCGTCTGTGTCGCCACCAAGTCTTGGTCAAATGTGAGCGAAGAGCCATGAGAGCGAACACACCGAAGTCCAACGTTGTTGAGCCAGTACGTAGGGGTGTTCCAGTTGCGGAAGACGGAACGCACACCCGTAAGGATATTGTACCAAGACCCGCCACGAAGCACACGGAGCGATGTATTATCACTAACACTTTCATCAGTCTCATCATACGGATAAGGCTGATACAAACTGCTCACCCATTCCCATACATTGCCACTCATATCCAACGCGCCAACCCAAGAAACGCCCTCTGGACGACTACCAACATTTGCTGTTTGGCTATTGCTGTTGGCACTATACACCACATTATCTGCCACAAAGTCATTTCCCCAAGGATAAATCAGGTTATTGGGTCCCCGCGCCACATATTCCCATTCCCGTTCTGTTGGCAACCTGCCACCACGCAACTCACAATAATCGCGTGCCTCAAACCATGTAATCTGTTCTACAGGCAAATCATCCCCTATGAAATAATTAGCGTTGGCTTTTTGCCCACCAAATTCGGCAAATTGGGCTTGTGTCACCTCATATTTGTCTATCCAAAACGGCGTATCAAAGCATTGTTCATGTACAGGGGCTTCCTCATTACCTCCGGTCGTGCTTCCCATATCAAAGCACCCCGCAGGCACTAATACCATCATTACGCCGTCAAAATCCTGTTCTTGCGGTGTCCAATCTTCGTTGCGGGTTACCACACCAGTATTAGCGACTTGTGTGGTTGTCGCATTGTCTATTGATTGTTGGGCAGATAAGGCTTGGTCAAAGGTGAGCGTTGCAGGCGTGTTATCACCGCCTCCATGCGCCACCGATAGGCTCATGGTAAAAATTATCAACCCTGCCAAAAATCGTTTATGTGTCATCCTAATCATCCTTAAAATAGCATGGGCTTCCAACCAGATTATATCGTGAATGATAATTTTAATCTACCACCGCGATTTTTCCCAATATGACAAAATCGTATGTGGGATACTCCCCCAACGGGTAACGCACCAATGTCTGCCAATCGTATAAGCCCAATGTGACCCGATACTCACCTGCGGGCAAATCATCAAACCAGATAAAATGGTCTTGCATGATGATTGTGTCGCTGTTCCATTGTGAGGGTGGCACACCCAACATATCCCGTTGACGCACCACATTCCCCGCCTCATCTACCACATGCACAAACAAATTGGCACGCATATCGCTATAGCTGGTCAATGGGCGCAAATAGAGCCACAATTCCAGCCCATCGTCCACCGATTTCACAGGCAAACGCGGAAATTCTACGCCAACGAGTGCTATCAAATCCCCAAATTTGACGGGATAGGTGATGGCTGACCACTCACCCACATAACCATCTGCCACAAATGGCGTAGCCGATTGCAATCCTGTCAAATTTTGCGATAAATCATCCCCATTAAGCCGATAGGCATTAAAGGCAATTCGTCCCGCTTGGTCAAAAATGGGAGATAGTGCCTCTCCACCGTCTAGCCACCTATCAACAATCGGGGATAGGGTGGTGAGTGGCGATATAAATAGTAGGCTCGGATTTTGGCTCATGACGATTGTCGCATCGCCCAGAAAAAATACCAATTGCTGGTCATTATTTTGTGGTGGGATGCGTCCCATATAATAGGTGAGCGCGTCTAAATCGGGATTAGGCACAGCGACTAGCGCCAAATCGGTATCACTATCCGCCAAAAAATGCCCTAATTGCTCCAAATCATCCCGATAAATACCCATGACCTCTGGGTGATTTGCCCATTCGACAAAATAGGCACGCCAATCCACAACCGCCGTGATAAAAACACACCCCACCCCAATCCCCCACGCGATGGCGGTTTGATAGCGCCCCTTAAACAATTTGCTGATGGTCTCGATGCCCACCGCAAGGCATAACATCACGCTTGGCATGGCAAGAATCACCCGCAACCACGATGGCGCAGAAACCGTGACAAGACTAGGCGTGAGTCCAAATAGCAACAACGCCAATAACAGCGCATTAAGCGGTTTTTTGCGGATGGCAAATAGCACCGCGATTATCCCCACATAGACCAAAATGCCGATGGGCGCGAGAAATAACGGGCGTTCTGCGATGTTATAACGCCATTCGGGGTCGCCAAAAAAGGCGGGCATCCCAATCAGTCGTATGCCGTTGGAGATGAGTTCATCGGGCAGTCCCTTGCGAAAATCATCCAACGGACGTGTGACCAATCCCAAGCGAGTCGTGCCTTCTGGGGATAGGCGGATGGCAAGCATTGGCAGAATCAGCACACCCGCCAGTACCGCTATGATGGCAATTTCGCGCCAACGGCGGATGAATAAATCACGCTTGAATATCAGCATCGCGCCAAAAAAAACGGCTATAGACGGATACAATGCAAATGACGATGTATAGGTATATAGGGCAAATCCGAGTAACCCGCCTGTGATAATGGCAATCCGCCAGCGCGGTTTTTCTGATGGTTGTGGATGAAAAAACAGGGCATAAAATCCGAGCCATATCGCTAATGCCACAGGGGGCAATAACACGGGACGTAATCCGATTCTGGCGATGGAGAGTGTCCAAAACGACACACTCGCAAACCCCACCGCCGTCAATGCCACCCGCCGATTAAACATCGCTACCCCTACACGATATAATAGCGCCAGCATGAGCATATCCAGCGCGAATGAGGCATAACGTACCATGAGCGTATTCCGTCCCAATAACAGCGCAGAGACGGCATTAAGCCACATATAGCCCCCTTCGCGTCCCTGATTATCGGGATAATACAGCGCAAAGTCGCCCCGCTCCACAATGCCTACCCCATCGAGTGCATCGTAGAGTTCATCGTGTTGCAGACCTGCTGGTGCATCACCAAATGCGACCAATCGGGCAAATGCCCCTAGTAGCAATAGCCCCGTTATCACCCATAATGCGGTGGTCTTATTCATCTAGCCAACCGCCACTATCAACACCGATAGCACCCATCCCGATGCCAACGCATAACCAAATCGTCCGTGCAATTGGGCAGTCCGTCCTTGTGCGATATGCAGGCGTTGCGGGTCTGTCTCGGTGAAAATCATGGCAATAAGCGGATAGGCTTGGGGGAGTGTGAGCAATGCCAAAAGTGCCAATGGCGGGGCAATCCCTGTTAGCACCAAAATCGCCACACCCATATACGCCCCAAATACCAAAAAGGCATATTCTTTTTTGGCAAATGGCACACCAAATAGGACGGTGGTTGTACGCTTATTCACCGATTTATCTGCTTCATAGTCGCGGATATTATTGGCGTGCAAAATCGCCGCCACCATCAAGCCAATCGGCACAGATGCCCATATCAAATTGATCGAAATGTTGGTATCCATCACATAATATGCGCCCACCACCACCAACGGACCGAAAACGATTCCCGCCGTCAATTCACCTAAACCGTTATAGGCAAGAGGGAAGGGTCCTGCCGTGTAGGTGATGGCGGCAAATACGCCCAATATGCCGATAATCCACAACAATGAGCCACTCTGCGACACCAAATATATTCCAATCAGCGACCCAATGATAATAGTGGCAACCGCGCCCATCAGCACTTCACGCGGGGACAAAATATTTTGTTTGATGGTCATGCCTTGTCCTGCTTGCTTTAGCTCATCTGCCCCGCGCACAAAATCGAAATATTCATTGACCAAATTTGCCCCTGTTTGGAGCAACACTGTGCCGATGAGCGCCAAGACAAACGGAATTATTTTGAATACGTCATTTTGCAAAGCGATTGCCCCTGCGAGTAAAATGGGGACATAGGTAGCAGTAAAAACACGCGGGCGAGAGGCTTTATACCACGCATGGAGTTTGGGTGATTTTTCCAACAAAGAATTCATGGGGATGCCTATCTGATTAGCCAAAAACACGTTACAATTTAGGTTGTATCGCTATAGTAACATGAGAGGACACGAATATGCAGAGTAATTCGATGACACAAACATCTTTTTATGAACATGGCAACACCCTGTTTGCCGATACATTTTATTGTGGCGTTGGTGGGGCAACTGGCACGCTAGAAGCAAAAGTCGCCAAACGCAATGATTATGGGGTATGGGGGGTCTCTGTGACATTGTTCGATTATGCAGATGGGGTTACTCATCAGCTTTTGGTGGTGTCGCCTGCGGGCTATGCTGAATTACAGGCACAACCACAACCCCCAGATGAAGATGTGACAGTGGTCATGGCGGAATACGAAAAACAGTACATCACAGATAGCGAAACCATGCGCCTTGTGATGACTGTTTCCGAATTAACCTATTTAGAAGATATTGCGATGCCAAACCACTATTTTGCACGAATTCGGTTCAATTTCGAGGTCATTGCCAAGTGAAAAAACAAGGGGTATATTTATGCCCCTTGCGATTCCTTTGGAAATAGGCTCTTAATTGTACGTCCTTGACGTTTCAAGAAGGCTTCTAAACCAATCTTGTCAATCGTCTTGAGTTCTTGTGCGGTGGCTTGAATACGAACAAATTGTTTCATGCTAACCACATAAATACGCTTATTTTGCATATTCAGCTTAAATTTACGCCGTGTCGCCTTGAGCGAATGACTACGATTATTGCCAAATTGGGGTTTCTTTTGGGTAACATTACGTCTACCGGGCATGACCATAACCTCTTCTATATCAATATCAATTATATGGACACACAAATTCATGTCCGCATGAGAAGGGCTATTATGCCCAAAACTTGGCGTTTCGTCTAGTGTATGATTACACACACACCGATTTTAGCGCACACGCAAAACGATTTTTCCCGCATTGATGTTTTGGCGCATCATATCGTGAGCCGTTTCTACCGCGTCCCATTCTAAAATCGTGTGGATAGTGGGATGTAATGCCCCTGCGATAACATGCGACATTGCCCAACCATCAAAATCGGCTATCAGTTGCGTTTTTTCTTCTATAGTACGGTCACGCAAAGTAGAACCCATCAGGCGCAATTTTTTGCTCATCAATTGCCCAATATTTAGTTCTACCTTGCCCCCGCCTTGTGTGCCGATAAAAACCCATCTGCCCCATTTTTCTATCACTCGGAAATTATCCGCCCAATAGGGTGCGCCGACCATATCCACAATCACATTGACCCCAGAATAGTCTTGGAGCAATCTATCGGCAAAATTTTCGGTTTTATAATCAATTGTTAGTGTCGCGCCATTGGCTTTGCACACTGCATGTTTTTCTGCGCTGGCAGTAACAATCACGGTCGCACCAATCAGGCACGCCAATTGGGTCGCCGCCAAGCCAACCCCACTCGCACCCGCATGAATGAGGACGCGCTCATTCTCTTTAAGTCCTGCCATCCATATCATATTGGTATAGGCTGTCAAAAATGCCTCTGGAATGGCGGTGGCATCTTCATAAGGCATATCAGCAGGAATCGCCATGCAGTGGTCGGCATGGACAACGGCTTTTTGGGCATAGCCACCACCACCAACCAATGCCATGACCCTATCACCGATACGCCAACGGCTTACATTATCACCGAGTGCGATAATTTCGCCTGCTAATTCCAAGCCAAGTGTATCGGGTGAGCCTTGTGGCGGGGGGTATAACCCCAGCACCTGCAATAAATCGGCACGATTGAGTGCGGTGGCTCGCACAGCGATGAGGACTTCATCCACCGATGGTATGGGGGCTGGAATATCTACAAAAATCGGCTTTTTATCATGGGCGATAATCGCACGCATCAATTTTCCTCAATACCGAATAGGGTGATACGGTTGATAAATTCTTCACCACGAATCCCCAAACTAACCAAACTACGCGCATCATCCCATTGAGCAGACAATGAACGGATTTGGTTGCCATAGGCAAATTCGACCACAAAGGTCGGATTTGATAATAGGTTTAATTGGGAATTTGCCAATAAGTTCACCACAATAGTCGCTAATGTGTCGCCCAATTGGGTCTCATTGTTGACTTCGTCAATCGTGCGGAGTGGCACAGTAATGGTGATAGTTAATTCTTGCTGGATAAAAGTCACACAATCGTTTGTTTCTTCTAAGAGCAACGCCTCTACGGTAAAATCATCTAATAGGGTGGTGATAACCCCTAATGATGCTTTGATTTGTGCTTCTACATCGCTCAGATTGCGATACATGAGCGAATTGCATAGTCCCGCCAGAGGGGTGCTTGTGCCGATAGATGTAAAATCCCCGCCGACTTGCGCGGTGAGAGTCGCCACTGCGATAATTTCGGTGGCACGCTGTTGCAACGCATCGGGCGTGGCGGTTGGATTTTGGGCGATAGTCGGTGTATTGGTGAACGCCGATAAAACCGTGATGAGCATCATTGCAAACAGACTCATGATGAGGATGGGTACACGTATTTTCATCGTAAAAACTCCTTATTTCATAGATAATTCTGCCAAGATGGGATAATGGTCACTGGGGAAAATGGGTGGCTCGGCATCGCGGATAATCTCGCAAGACTCGGTAGTAAATTGTTTTGCCCCACCACTGAGGAGAATCCAGTCTATCCGCACGGACATTGGTGGATAGGCTTGCCCCAAAAAGTTGTGATAGGTATTGGTATCGTTGTTTTCTTGATGCCCTGCGAGGATGAATGTATCGGCATAGCCCGCATCGGTATACACTTTATGGGCGGTATTGGGTGGGGCAAGGTCTTCTAGCACCACACCTTCGGGTAAATGCGTCAAATCTTCATCGGGAGATGCCCATGCGCGAGAATTAAAATCCCCCGTGATGATGACAGGCAAATCGCCCCGTATGTCCGCAATTTTGCTCACGACCAATTTGCTCCCTTCCACCCGTGCCGTCTCTCCCAAATGGTCTAGGTGAACATTCACATATAAAAATTCGGTATTTGTCCACGCATCCCGAAATTTTACCCAATTACAGGCGCGGATGAGGGCGCTATCCCACCCAGTAGAAAATTCATCGGGGGTTGGACTCAAATAAAAGCCACCACTATCGAGGGGCAAAAAGCGTTCTCTGCGCCAATAAATGGCGTTATACATACCAAATTCGCTATCGTCTATGGTCACCAAACCGAGATGATAATCATAATCTGCTAAATAATGATGATAGACCTCTAGGTTGCCCTGCTGAAATTCCTGAAAGCTCATTATATCTGGCGCATATTTGTGTAGGGTACGGATATTGAGGTCTGCCCGATAATCCCAAAAATTATCACCATCAATCTCAAAATAACTGCCCCGCAGGTTAAATGTCATCACCTTCAATGGAATCATGATTCACCTCGTTCTGCTGAGAGTAAAATCCCTGTATAGGGGGTACGATAAAGGGTATACGTTTTTCCATGTACAAATGCAACAAATACATCTTTGGGGATGACTGTTTCGGTGTCATTCACCCGTATGATATAGGTTATCACCCGCCGATTGAGTGGCTTGAGGACGCGCTCTAGTTTTCCTGTGATAATCGCCACCTTTTGGGCGGATGTATCAGCATTGAGTTTGAGCCATTGCCGAAAGAGGATTCCCATCACCAACGCATTACATATTGTGAGTCCGATGCCGATAATGGTCAATATTCCCGCATTATCTGGCTTGCTCCCCAAAAAAATAAAGACAGTGGCGATAAATGCCAACACAAAAAAGGCATTGATGCCGATGAACATGAGGCGTGATTTGCGCGTCTGCAACAGGGTGGCTTGTGACTCGCTTAATACCCCTGTGCGGTTGGCAGATAAATCTGCCTCAGAAAATCGCAAGGCTTGTGCGAGCGTTGTCTCATGACTCATCAAATACATCCTCTGGCAAGGGACGTCCCAAACGACTTGGACGGTCTTCTGTGACCATACGAATATCGGTGATGGTATCTGCCAATTCAATTTTGAGGTCTTTCATAATATCTAACATTGCCATGGTGAGGCGTTCTTTTTCGGTGGTGAACAATTTCCAATCTGCCTTAAAAATATAGGCACGGATGACCATATCAATAGATTCTGTGCGAAAATCAATCACATTCACCACCACAGAAGCGGCTTCTACAACTTCATCAGAGACCAATAATTCGCGGATACGCTCTATCATGAGGCGCAATTGGTCATTGGTCGTCTCATATTCCACGCCAATTCGCAAATCTAAAAAACGTTTTTTGAGCCGTGACCAATTTAACAAGGGGCTATTGGCGACCAGATTATTGGGAATATAGACCACAGCCTGATTTTGCTGGCGCACCCGTATGGAGCGCAAACCAACATGCTCTATAGTGCCTTCAACATCGCCTGTCTTAACAAATTCACCCACATCAAACGGTCTGTCACTCACAATTGCCACAAATCCAAATAAATTAGCGAGGGTGTCTTGTGCGGCGAGTGACAATGCCAACCCGCCGATACCAATACCCGCCAAAAGACCACTCACATCATAGCCCCATTCTTGCAACAAAATCACCCCACCCACCGCCAAAATGAATGTTTTGACTGCCACCCGCATGAATGGCAATAGGCGGTCTTGGACTGCGAAGCCTGTGATATTGGCGATTCGCAAACTTGATGGCGCGAGCAAATCTACCAAGTTATACACAAATAGCAAGATAGATGCGATGATAAATGAGCGAGAAAGCCCAAAGACGAAATTATTGATACCGTCTGTGGTGGTGATAACCTGCACACTAATGGCTAGGGCAAGTGCGATGATAAACAAGCGCATGGGGGAGACCAACACATCTACGATATGGTCATCGGTCTCGAATCCGCTCCGTTTTGCCAATCGGCGTAGCGGGCGCAAAATCAGCCATGTGAGAACACGACGCAAGATAATCACTAGTAAGAGGGCGAGAATGACCACACCTACACGGGCAATTAATTGATAGAGACTGTCTGGGATTTGGTCTAACAAGTCAGTTAAATTCATGTGGGTGTTGACCTCTCTTATTCGATGCTTGGCAAAATATCTAAATTCTTCTCAGATTTTCTGCGCTTATAACCTGCGGGTTGTTTGGGCGGATTTTCGGTGTAATGGGTGACTATCTTCGCCAAATATTCGCGCAATGGGGTGTATGTCGCCCCTAATTCGGTTTTGCTTAGGGTGTTATCTAGCTCAGACATCCACATCTCGCTAAATGGCGAACATTCTGGCAAAAAGCCATTGGCTTCGAGTAATGCTCTATCCACCATGCGGATATTGGGTTCTATACCCATCAAATTCCCCAAAATGCCCAGAAATTCGTCCAATGTGACGGTCTCATCCTGCGAGATATTATAGGCTTTCCCCTTACCCACCCCAGTATTGATGAGGCGGGTCACCAGATTGACCACATCTGCCGTATACACATGGCGCAGGGGAAAATTGGGTTTGTTGGGGACGAGAATCGGTCCGCCATCTTTGATGCGAAGCATGTAATTATACAGGCGGTTAAAATTATCGCGCTCACTGTTGACCATCGGCATCCGCAACGCCGTATAGGGGAAGCCATTTTTTTCGTAAGCACGGGCAAAAACCGCCTCTGCCTTGCGCTTGTCTATGCCATAGAGCCATTCTTCATAATCGTAGGTGTTTTCGGTGGGTTGGGGGAGCAAGTCACCCTCATAATCACTTTCTTTGAAAGGGCGTTGCACACCATCGCGCACCAAATACACTTGCCCTGTACTCATGAAGATGTAGTGACCCACTTTGCCCTGCAAAATATCCACAACATCTTCGGCTTCTGCCTCTTTATATATGACATTATCAATCACCACATCAAATGTGCGTCCACCAATTGCCCTACGGAGTTGTTGGGCATTGGTGCGGTCACAGCGCAACCGTGCAATATCTTTTGACAAATCGTCACGAGTGACCCCTCGGTTGAGGATTGTCACCTTATGTCCGTCTGCCAAAATACGTTCTGCCAAAAAATGCCCAAGATTGCGTGTGCCACCAATAATTAGAATATTCATCGTGAAAGTAACCTTTTTCTTAAAAGTAGTCGTTTTCTGCTCATTATAATATTATCCAACAGATACCGATAGTTTTTATCAGAACATAAAAAATCTATCAGAGTTTTAGTCTTATATGGAAATTTGGTGGTTATGTGCATTATGATAGAGTGTATGAAATTCATTGATTGTTATTGAGGAACACATTATGCCAGAATATACCTATCGTAGAGAAGATGGAACAACCTTCACACTCAGACAAAAATTCACCGATTCGGCGCTCACCACCGACCCCAATACTGGGCAAAAAGTGTGGCGTGTCGTACAAAACGCGGGGGTTATCTTCAAAGGCTCTGGTTTTTATGTGAATGATAGCAAAGGCTCATCGAAAAGCACCCTGACCAATAAATCCAACGGCAACGGCGAAAAATCTGGTAATGGCGAAAAATCTGCCGAAAAAGCCGATAAATCGCCATCATCCGATGTCCCAAAATCGGAGAGCAATGGCAGTAGCACCACCACAGAAAAATCGGCATCTAACACAAAATCAACATCTACCAGCGAATAAGAACCCCAAATGGGACGACATAGGCTTTGCTAGTCGTCCCCTACAGTTTATCCATCTATTCCCCACAACCGAATTACCCCGTCCTCATGTCCAGTCGCAATCATGCGCCCGTCTGGGCTAACGGCAATGGCTTGTATCCCTGAATCATTGTTAAAAGTGAGCAATTCAATTGCTTCACTTGGATTGCTCACATCATAGACCATCACCGTCTCTGGAGTATACGCCATAAAAAGCAGTGTCCCATCGGGCGAAAAGGCGAGGTCGGTATACCACAGCACAGATTCGCGGGTAGAGGCAAAATTAAATGGCTCGTCTGGCAATTCGGCTTCTGCTGAAGCTGAAATATCCCATAAGGCAACCCCTTGACCATTCCCTGCCATTGCTAATAACAGGCGTTCATCGGCAACAATGGGCGAAAAGGTGATGGTTGTGCGTCCGCGTGTACTGAGCGATTTGACCTGTCTGGGATTTTGTAAATCGGCATCATAAACCCACAACGAGTCATCTGGAAAGCCAGTAGTAACGGCGATAAGGCTTCCTGTGGGGGATGAAATGACATCCAACGCGGTGATATACAATGCACCCGCCTCTACAACCGTCTGCTCGCTTGGGTTAGATAAATCCACCAGCACCAACGACCCATCACCAACACTAAAGACAATTTTATCATCTGTCAAAAATGCCACTTGGTTAATGACAGACATATACCCAGAGAGGGTATTGGTTTGGATGAGGAAGCCATCGTCTGCCACCGAATATATCAGCACTTGCCTATCCCACGAGGCAGTCGCCAATGTTGTGCCATCTGGACTGAGTGCTACCGCTTTGATATATGAGTTATGCGGAAATAGGGTTTGTGTCTCGGTTTTTGAGGCAATATCCCACACCCGCAGACTGGTATCGTCTCCACCTGCGATGATAAATTGGCTATTGGCGGTAAATGTGAGGCTATTCACCGCACTATCAAATCCGCGTAATTCACCGATTTGCACCATATCGGCAACAGTATCTATGGATAGCACCGCATCGTCTGTTTGGGCATGAAGGGTCATCGCCATAATCAGAAAAATCAGCATGACTGGTAGGATACGCATCAATTAACCCTTATTTTCATAGCTCAAACGACGTGGAAAATGTGTGAGCGATTCTGCGCCGTTTTCGGTGATATGGATATTATCTTCAATCCGGACCCCACCCAGTCCAGAGATATAAATACCGGGTTCAATGGTGAATACCATGCCCACTTCTAACACATCCTCAACACCACCCGCAATTTGGGGCAATTCGTGAATTTCGAGTCCCAGACCATGCCCTGTGCGGTGGGTGAAATATTCCCCATACCCCGCATTGGTGATGACGGCACGGGCGACATCATCTAGCACGCTACATGGCACACCTGCTTTTGCCACGGCGAGGGCGGCACGATTGGCTTCTAGGACGACATCATAAATCTCGCGCATTTTTTCGGTGGGTGTCCCAAGACAGAAGGTGCGGGTAATATCGGCGGGATAATTATTGAATCTGCCCCCATAATCAATGAGCAGATACTCGTTTTCGCCCAATACACGGCTACTCACTGTCCCGTGTGGCAAAGCACTATTTTCGCCCGTTTGGACATGGGTATCAAACGATAGGCTATCGCAACCCGCCTCTATCAGATAACGTGAGAGCATTTCGGCAATTTCACGCTCGGTCATGCCTGCTTTGACCACCGCCATCAACCGATGTAAGGCAGATTCGCTCATTTTGCACGCTTGGCGCATGAGTTCCACTTCGCCTTCGGTCTTGATGGCGCGGATAGACAACAAATTTTTGCCCACATTCTTAATCGTCTTTGCCCCTGCGGATTCAAACGCATCACGCTCAAAAACGCGCATGGTGAGTCCATCTACCCCTAATGGCGAATCGGTCAATTTAAGTTTTTTCACCGCATCGGCAAATGCCCCCGCAAACCCATCTTTGTCATTCCAGACAAATAAGTGTGGCTCTAAATCTGGGCGTTGGGCGATGCGTGGCACTTCTAGTTCTGGGACGATGAATGCCAATCCATCATCGCTAAACAGGGCGACAGTGGGACGTTTGGACAGTTCAAAGTCGAGTCCTGTGAAATAGGTGAGGTTTGCCCCTGGTACCAATGCCACCGCATCTACCCCTGTGATGCCGATAAGTTTGCGTTGCCGTGCGGAATAATCTATGTTCATCGTGCCATGTCCTTTTTGTGATGAATAATGAATAAATAGGGTACTACACCCGCTTTTTGCCACCGCTACCCAATGTATTGCGGGCATCTTTGGCATCATCGCGGGTATTGCGGTTTTTTTCGGCGGCGATGCTGGCATAAAATACTTCGTCATAAGCACGATTTTTGATGACCACAGGCATCGGCACAGCATGACCCATGATGATGGCTTGTTGCTTGGTATCGAGTCGTGCCAGCACCTCCCGTAGGCTATTTGCCCCGCTAATGCCGTTTAATACCGCCGAAATATCGCGCTCATTATCGAGTAGTGCTGTGACCCGTGTCCCGATTTGGCTCATGACTTCTTCGTCAATCCCACTGGGGCGTTGGTCAACCACCAGCAGGGTCACTTTATATTTTCGCAATTCACGGGCAATAATGCCAAAAATGGTTTGGTCTGCCACCATCGGGTCTAAAAATTTATGCGCCTCTTCGATGACAATCATCAATTGAGGCGGTTCTAGCGATGGGTCGCCCAGCGACTTTTCTACCCGTTGCACATATTCGGCATGAATCCGCCGTGAGAGATAATTTGCCACCAACATATACGCATCTAGCGCATTGCCATAGCGCCCAAATTCCAATACCACACTGCGTTCTTGTTGGGTCAAAAAGTGGATAATTTTTTCCACACTATCGGTAACAGGCTCACGGCTCAGAAATCCCCAGCGTTCAAACCGTTCCAATCGGCGTTGTAAGCCTGCCAATGTGCCTGCCATGATATTGGTATGCTCGGTAATTTCGTCTATGTCATCTACACGCCCATCGAGCAAACGGGCAATCCAGTCGTTTCCCCAGCGTTTATGCAGGGTATAACTGGCATCAATCATGGCATCGGTGAGATTCATCGTGCCTTTGAGCATGACAATATCTTCTGGTGTGATGTCGCTATAGGCAATCTTCACACTAAAATCGTATGGGGCGTTGCGTCGCTTGCTCGATTCTTCGTCTAAGGTGATAATTTCGACTCTATCGGGGAATAATTGACGCAAGCCCTTCACACTATAGCCATTTTCGCTGGTGACTTGCCAGCCATAATCGTTATGCATATCAAAAATGAGGCTGACGGCGGCATTGCGCGAAATCACACCCGATAGCAAAATCCGCGTGAGAAAACTTTTCCCCGTGCCAGATTTGCCAAATACCCCAACAGACCGTTCTACCAACCGTTTGAGGTCGAGATTGATTTGTGTCTGTTCCAGTTCCAACGGCGCACCAATATTGAAATGTTGCTCATCTTCCTGACCAAACACATCATTCACATCTTGTTCGGTGGCGTTATACACCTCTGTAAAGTGATTTGGGATGGTTTTCACGGGTTTTGGCGCACCATCGGCATCAATGCTCAACATGGGCGCGACATGCAATGTGCCATAGGCAATTGTGCCACTGTATACTGCCCGCAAAAATTCGTCACGCATATTGGGTGGGTCATTTTGGATATTGGGCGTGGTGGTATTCAGTTCAATATCGGTGAGCATACAGAAAAAGCGTTTTTCTGCCCCATGCACCACCACATACCGCCCCACAGCCAAATTTTCGACAGACTGTGCGCTTTCGAGTTTGACGACCAACCCCTTGCTCAATGAGCCACCGACCACTACGCCTAAGCGCGTGGATAAAGTTGACAGTGGGATAGCGACAGGCGTTTTGGATGCCTGTTTGCCTGCGCTCACCGGAAACCATTCGGTTAAATCTTGTTTTTTATTGTTCATCGGCTATTTTTTCCTCTGATGTTGATATGCCCTATTATATGCGAGATAGAATAAAGTTTCCAAACGGAGATTTTTCATATATTTTTTCATATATATTGAAGTCGCAGACTTATTACCGTTTCAGAGACTATCACAGAGCATCTCATGGGAAAATTGAATTATCAAATGAGATTTTTCTATATAATGGAGAACCGAAAACAAATTCATAGGATTATATCAATAACTCATCATTAAACGTGTTTTCACCCACCC
>DAOTUO010000227.1:0-1784 GCA_034436595.1 Anaerolineae bacterium
AGGTGGTGCGCCGTATTCAACAGGGAGAATGGCGACCATCAGGCGATAGCATCGAGATTTTGCCAGAAAAGCCAAATATCTATAAACTCTATCATGAAAATATTGGGGCGCTTACACCCATGATTGCCGATGAACTCAAAGATGCCGAGCGCGATTTTTCTGCCGATTGGGTAGCTGAGGCGCTAGAGATTGCCGTCAAGAGCAATAAACGGAATATCAAATATATCCGTGCCATTTTAGAACGGTGGCGTAGAGAGGGAAAGTACGATGGGAAAGAAAAAAGACAAGAACAAGATTGGCGACGTTATCTCTACGATGAATTTGGAAACCCCTTTGAATGATGATACATTCATGACCACCTGCCCGCTATGTGGCAAAGACCCACTGTGCGGGGGGATGGGCATGGTCAAATTTAATGTGCCTGTGGGAGATTCGCGCTTTGGAAAATTGTTCCGTTGCCCCAATAACCCACCCGAACACGACATGAACTTTCAGAGTCGGTTACGGGATTTGGGCAATATGAACGCGCTCATAGATAAAACTTTTGAATCCTTTCAATTCCGAGATTTAGGGTATAGCGCAAAAGAAGAAAATACACTAGCGGTGGTCTTCCGAAATGCGATGGAATTTGCCTCTTATCCAAAAGGTTGGATAGTGCTAGAAGGCAAATATGGCAGTGGCAAAACCCATTTGGCGGCGGCAATTGCCAATGCAAGGCTAGCACAAGGCGAACAGGTGATATTTATCACTGTGCCAGATTTGCTCGATTATTTGCGATCTGCGTATGCCCCCAATGCCGAAGACACCTATGATTCGTTGTTCGACAAAGTAAAAAATGCCTATCTGCTGATATTAGACGATTTGGGCGCAGAAAATCCCAGCCAATGGGCGCAGGAAAAATTATTTCAGTTGCTCAATCATCGTTATGTCAATCGGATGCCCACCGTTATCACCACCAATGTTGAATTAGAACAGTTAGATGGGCGTATCCGTAGCCGTATGGTAGACCCCGATTTGAGCAGTTTTCATAAACTGCATGTGCCAGATTATCGGCGGACAATTGAAAATAAAGACCGATTAGAAATTCAAGCCGATTTAAGTCTATATAAACATATGAGCTTCGATACATTTCTAATTGCCAAAGTCACACCAGAGGAAGCCCTTAAATTAGAGAATGCACTATATAGCGCCAAAGAATTTGCTACTAAAATCCCTCCTAAATGGCTATATCTTGTTGGTAATTATGGGACTGGAAAAACTCATCTAGCTATTGCTATTGCTCAGGAATGTCGTCGAAATGGAGTTGATGTAAAATTTATCACAATTCCTGATTTATTAGATTATCTTCGTGAAACTTTCCATCCATCTTCTTCTGCAAAATTTAATGATAGATTCGATTCAGTAAAAAATTCTGGTGTTCTTATTCTTGACGATTTTTCTATGATTAATGCCTCAAGTTGGGCAAAAGAAAAACTTTTTCAAATATTAGATTATCGTTATGTTCGCAGATTACCTACTGTCGTTACAAGTCATATTGATGTAAAAGACCAAGAAGAGCGTATTCGTACACGATTTATGGATGATGATGTTTGTAAAGTAAGAGCCTTACCGGGTGAGTCATATAGTACACGTCGCCGTGACCCCAAAAGACGCTAATGATTATGATAGAAGAAGACCAAATTCGCATTATCCCCTATACACGGGGATTTCGTCCTACATTCAACGACATGATGTTTTTTAGCAATCAGATGCACCTGCACCTCGATTGGTCGCATATTGATACA
>DAOTUO010000228.1:0-2841 GCA_034436595.1 Anaerolineae bacterium
TCACCCATAACCACTTCATCCATACCCTTGAGCAAATCATCCGCTTCGGCAAGTTTAGCTTTACGTGTGGCGCGGGCTTGGTCTAAATCGGCAACAAGAGCGCGTTGAGTGTCTACGTCAATGTCGGGTACAGGAAAATCAGATATAACCTTTTGGGTTAGATGTCCCATCATTTGCCCTGTTGTGTTCTGAGTTAAAAGACTTTGTGCATATTGGCTATTTATCCAAGCAACAACAAATTCAGGAAGAAATTTTGAATCATTAGATAAGCGCAAAAGTATAATCTCAGACGAAATAATGCTATCCACAACATCAGGTGTGACTAACGTAGCAACACCATAAGTCCCTTTACGTGTGATGAGAATGTCTCCTGTTTCTAATACCACTTTAGATTTTTTAGGTGTATCGTGAATGAATTTCACATCATCAAGATTAAATTCAAATGGACGAATATTCTGTACCCGTAAGTAACGAATTCCCTCTATCTGATAAGCACGTATATCCAAACCATTAATCGGCGGTTTTTGTAGAATCCGAGAGAGTTTGATGGTGCTAGATTTCTCTACATGACCATTTTTCTCAGCAAATTGAGGTAGGTAATAATCCACATCAATCCGCTTTTTAGTAATGCCCTGCCGAACCGCGAAAGCGATTATTCCCTCGACAGGGCTACCTAAAAAAAAGGCTGATGGTCTTTCTGGAATTGCTCATATAATTTAGCAATTTCAATAAAATCGTTCTGCTTAGTTTTACGTCCGGTGGCATCATAGCCAATGTGTTGCGGACTCGCCATAAAAATGGCTTCATCTGGGTTGGGAATTTCTTTTTGGGCGCGTTTGCGTAAAAAAACAATGCTGGCTTTTACCCCTGCCCCATAAGGTGCAAATGTAAATTGGGGTAAACTGATAACCGCATTAATCTGAAAGTGTTCTATCATCCAATCTCGTACATATTGAAGAGATGAATTGCTTAAAATACCGTCTGGCAAAATGACGGCGGCACGCCCTGTGCCTGCCTTTAGAAAATGCCAAATGCGCTCAATGAATAAAATTTCTGGTTTTTGGTTTTTACGCGGGGTTTGTTTATCTTTGGCATTGGTTACATTGGCGAGGTCATAATCATCTACTAAATGTTTACGCGAAGATAAATTGATAGAATCACCGCCAAAGGGGGGGTTGGTCAACACCAAATCAAATGAATAATTGTTGAAATTAAAATTTTGGCTGTCTTTCATTAGTGTATCTTGATGTTCAATCGCATCGGCACGGATGACATTCGTATGCCCATCATCGTGAATAATCATGTTCATCTTAGCAACACGGGCAATATCATCATTAATTTCAATGCCGTACAATTTATTTGTTGCAAAAGTATGCCAATGGGCAAAGTGGTCACGACTATTGGGGTCACGATAATATCTATCCGCCTCTTTACGAACTGCATTAAGCGTGTGAAGCAAAAAACCACCACTACCACAAGCGGGGTCAATCACTTTATCTTTGTAGGTAGGTTGCATGACCTCTACAATGAATTCAATAATTTGTCTTGGCGTAAAGTATTGACCAAAATTGCCCTTAAAAAAGCCATCCATGAATTGTTCAAATGCCACACCTTTGGTATCGAGGTCAGTTTTATGCAGATTAATGCTCTCCAAGTGCGAAACGACTTGTGTGAGCATATCATCATCAATCCGAATCCCCTCTGTAAATACATTTGGGTCACGTTCTCTTTGTTGGTTATAGAGGGCATGTATACGCGATGCAAGTTGTTGATTAGTTTCGTATGTTTTAATTTGAAATTGATAAGGTTCACCAATATCACGTGGGATTTTTTCATCACTCATCTTGATAAAAATAATTTTGCATAACTCACTAAAGGCTTGTGGCGGTGAAAATTTGCCAGCTCCCCACAGTGTTTGATGCGATTTCTTAATAGCGGAACTCAATTCTTCTTGGGTAACTTCTTCAATATCTGAATTTTCTATCCCCTTACGATACTTAAATTCTAAGGGCTTACCATAGGCAATTGGCAAATCTGCGATAATGTTGCGGTTGCGCTCTCCAATAGGTATATCACCAGAAAAATCAAAAGCACGGCGCGTAATCCCTGCCACAACCATCACATAATCGGCACGCATTTTTTGCCAACTGGCATTGCCAACAACTTGTTCAACGGCTTGGTTAAATTCAACATCGGTGACATATTCTTGTTTACACTCAATGACAGCATACGGTTTTTTACGTTCATCATCATGAAAAACAATTAAATCGGCTCGGTCTCTAGGGGTTCTATCAGGTATAGTTACTTCAATGCCAATACGATTAGGTTCATATTCGTAGCGATAAATCAATTCTGCCCAAAATTCTGCACGGACTTGCTCTTCTGGGTCAATATATTTTTCAGTGTGATTAGCGGCGATGTATTTAATCTTTTGTTGTTTACCTTCGCCAATGAAAATCGCATGTCCATCTTGAATAGCACGTTCTAAATAAGTCATTGTGATACCCCTTATTCATCAGATATAAACAGATATTCTAATCCCGAATGATCATTATGGCAAGTTATTGGCAAGAATATTCTGGATAATATGGTCTATCGGCATAATTTCTCCAATATCCCCGCCAACACTCAACCACGCCAAAAATTCGGTGTTGCCTGCGGGTCCCTTCAATGGCGATGTTGTCAATCCGCGCACCGCAAAGCCCAATCCCACCGCAAATTCGAGTACCTCATGCAAAATGCGCTTGTGTATACTGGCACTTTTCACCACGCCCCCCTTGCCCACATCTTTTTTACCCGCCTCAAATTGTGGCTTGATGAGGATAATTAAATCGGCTTGGG
>DAOTUO010000229.1:0-7179 GCA_034436595.1 Anaerolineae bacterium
CCTTTCTCCACGCAGTGGGGATAAGGGGGCTGGGGGGATAGGGGTGATTTAAGCTGATAATTGACTTGAAAATGCTTATCCATTGAAATTTGAAAATCATTTGAATTCAAAATAGTTGTTCCATAAATAGGTAGGCAAATTGGCAAAATTTGTAAACGGTACTTTATGACCCCTTGTGGTCTTACGAGATATATGTCATAATGACAATAAGTGATGGGATTTACCCATGCACCTTATCAATAGAATAGGGGCAAAACCAAAAGCGTATGAATTATAAATACCCTTCTAATCACCTCACGCAATCGTTTGGGTTTCGCAATGCTGGTGGTTACGAGCGTGAAGAACGCCGTTTAACCGTTGAAACGATTGACAATCATATTTATTTTTATGCCGATGTGGATAGTGACCGTTGTTTGGCACTCATCCGCGCTGTCCGCGAGACAGACAGCACGCTCCGCAATGAGCATCTGTCGCGTGGCTTAGAAGGGCAACCGCTTACTCCCATTTGGTTGCATATCCATTCTTACGGGGGCGATTTATTCACGGGATTTAGCATCGCAGACCAACTCCGCATGATTAAATCACCCATATATACGATAGTAGAAGGCATTTGTGCCAGCGCCGCCACCCTGATTGCCATGACAGGGACAAAACGCTATATGCTCCCCAGTAGCTTTATGCTCATTCATCAATTGAGTAGTATGGTTTGGGGAACACACGAAAATTTTAAGGATGAAATGGCGCTCCAGCAAAAGGCGATGGACAGGCTCATTAATTTTTATGCCACACGGTCTAACGCGAGTGCAGAAAAAATCCGCGAAATGCTCACCCGCGATTTTTGGATGGATGCCGAATCGTGCATCGAAAACGGCTTCATAGACGAAATTTTGCTATCCTATTAAATTTACTCTGTGGGGCATGATGTGGTTTCATGCCCCGCAACCAGCATATCCCCTATTTTCCACGCGGGCGCAATGCCCGATACGCCACATACGCCCCTGCCAGCGCCATCGGCACAACATATTTCTTTGGCACAGATTCTTTGGTCGGCGCACTCTCCCCATGCAATTCATGGCGCAACGCCCCTAAATATTCATGATAACTCACCTCAACCTTATGACGCGATTCATTCACAAACGTCTTGTGGATATATGCCAGTTCATCATTGATGCGCTCGGTCAAATTTACAGGCAATTCGTAATTGCCGATAATGTAATTGGCGACCAATTCCGATTGGCTATCGGCTAATGGCCAAATGCACCCCTGTGGTTGCACCAGCCCAATAAAATACAGGCTACGGTGATTGGGATGGAACACGCGCAGGAATAACGGCACATCGCCTTCTGTAAAATCCAGAAAATCACGCTCAAAAAAGGGTGTGGTGATTTTATAGCCAGTGGCGGCGATAATCACATCATAATCTTCTGATGTGCCATCGGCAAAATGCACCGTGTTGCCATCGAATTGGGTAATATCGGGACGCGGATGCACCCGCCCATGACGGATATAATACAGCAGTTCAGAATTGACGGTGGGGTGGCTCGATAAAATGCTATGGTTGGGTTTTGGCAAGCCATGACGCGCATTGCCCCCTGTGACCAGCCACCATGTAATCGTATTGGTCACTTCGCGCACCTTAAACGGCAAAAAGATGAACCGTTCATTCATGACATCGGGCGGAAGCCCAAACACAAATTTGGGGACGATATGATAGCCCCTGCGCCAGCTAATGGCGGTCAATGCCGAGACACGGCTGGTCTCTACGGCAATATCACAGGCAGAATTGCCCCCACCAATCACCAAAACACGCTTATCTTTATAGGGACGGTTGTGCTTAAAATCGTGCGAGTGAATAAATTCTCCCACAAATTCCCCCGCATAATGTGGCATTTTGGGGTCCCAGTGATGCCCATTTGCCACCAGCAAATGGGCAAAATGTTCCACACGCCCATCGCTGAGGGTCACATCCCAGCCATCATCGGCAGTTTTGGCGATATGCTTCACTTCGGTGTTGAATTGTGTCACCTTATCCACGCCAAAATGACGGGCATAATCTTGAAAATAGGTGAGCAGTTGTTGATGCGATGGATAATCTGGATAATGGTCTGGCATGGGAAAATCGTGGTATTGCGACAATTTTTTTGAGCTGATGATATGCGTGGTCTCATAAACACTAGAGTAGCTTGGGTCGGCTGAATACACCCAATTACCCCCCACTTGGTTATTGCGTTCATACACCACCACATTTTGAATACCCGCTTGGAGCAAATGCTTGGCGGCAGTGATGCCAGAGGGTCCCGCGCCAATCACACAAACCCGTACATCTTTTCCGTGTTTCATAAAAAATACCACCTCTAATTTAATCCATTTTTGATTATTGTAGCGCAAAATACACCAATCGTAAAAGTTTTTAATCTTGGGGGGTTGACAAAAAATCCTTTTATCGTAAAATTACGATTATGAATAGTGAACAAGCACTCAAACTATATACCCTATCTACCGATGAACACCGCCTATCAGAAATGATGAAGGCGTTGGGTCATCCTGCGCGGATGCAAATCATTCGCTACCTCACAGAACATCCTCAATGTATCACGGGGGATATTGTGGATGTGTTGCCATTGGCGCAAGCTACGGTGTCGCAACATCTGAAGGTATTGCGCGATGCCGATTTGATTTGTGGCACTATCGAAGGCACAGCCACCTGCTATTGCCTGAACCACGAATCGGTAGCATGGTTTAAGTTACAAGTGGGCGACTTGTTCTAAAATTTTTTCGTTATTTATATCGTATTTTTACGATAAATATGGAGGGAATTATGAATCACCAATTACCAGTCGCTGTCATCGGCGCGGGACCCGTGGGGCTTGCGACAGTAGCACACCTATTAGAACGGGGCGAAACGCCGATTATATTTGAAGCGGGCGCGTCTATCGGCGCAAATTTGCGCGAGTGGGCGCATGTGCGGATGTTTTCGCCATGGCAATATGTGGTAGATAAAGCGGCTGTCCGCCTATTAGAAGCACACGGTTGGCAACACCCCCCCGCCAACGGATTGCCCACTGGGAGCGATTTGCGCGACCAGTATCTTATCCCATTCGCCAATTTGCCAGAAGTCAAACCGCATATTCACCTCAATTCCAAAGTGATGGCGGTCAGCCGTAGTCATGGCGATAAAATGAAAGATGCCAAACGGGAAGAATCGTCATTTATTGTGCATGTGGTCTATGGTGATGGTCATGAGGCACTTATCGAAGCGCGTGCAGTAATTGATGCCTCTGGCACATGGAACACCCCCAACCCATTGGGCGGGAACGGATTGCCTGCGCTGGGCGAAAAACATCACGCTGATAAAATCTTTTATGGTATTCCCGATATCAACGGCGACCACCTAAGCCGTTATGCCAACAAACAGGTGATGGTCGTAGGCAATGGTCATTCTGCCACCAATGCCCTATTAGAACTCGCCACTTTGCGCCAAACATATCCCCAAACCGAAGTATTTTGGGTGATGCGTAGCAAAGGGATGAATCGTGTCTATGGCGGTGGTGCAGACGATGAACTATCGGCACGCGGTCAATTGGGCGAGCGACTCAGAGCCAGTGTAGCTGCGGGCATGTTCCATATTGTTGCGCCATTTTTCATCACAGAAATTCAGGCAGATGGTGATGCACTCACTGTCATGGGAAAAACACCCACCGGCACACAAACCATTGTGGTAGATGAAATCATCAGCACCACAGGCTCACGCCCCAATTTGGATATGCTCCGCGAATTGCGTCTGGATATAGACAGTTCATCAGAGAGTGTTCGCGCCCTTGCGCCGATGATAGACCCCAATTTGCATAGTTGCGGGACAGTTTCGCCACACGGTGAATCGGAATTACGCCAACCCGAAAAAGATTTTTATATCGTGGGGATGAAAAGCTATGGACGCGCCCCAACCTTCTTGCTCCTCACAGGCTATGAACAAGTGCGCTCGGTGGTGGCGATGTTGGCGGGAGATGTTCAAGCCTCACAGATGCTAGAACTCGTCTTGCCAGAAACAGGTGTCTGTGGGGTAGACGATGGCAGTAGCGGATGTTGTGGCACCAGCAATAGCAGTGTGAGCATTAGCTTTAACGAAATTGGGATTGGGGATAGGATTAAGATTTAACCATCGGGTAGCATACAAGGATGTAACTAATAGGGGCTTGCCATGGCAAGCCCCTACGCGATTTATCATCTTTTTATCGGCACATTCACACACTCGGACACACACATCATGTCAAATGCACCACGCACTAAACGCTATTATGGTTGGACGATTGTCACCACACTGGCGATTACAGAGACCATTTCCTGGGGGATTATCTATTATGCCTTCTCGGTATTCCTCAAGCCGATGGAGGCAGAAACAGGTTGGTCTCGCGGGGAACTCACAGGGGCATATTCTATCGGATTATTGGCGATGGGGTTCATGGCGTTCCCCGTTGGCACATGGGTAGATAAACACGGCGCACGCTTTTTGATGACCATCGGCTCGATTTTAGCTAGTTTGTTGATGGTGGCGTGGTCACGGGTGACAGACCTCACGACATTTTACATTTTGTGGCTGGCATTGGGTGTGTGTGCATCACTGGTACTATACGATACCGCCTTTGCGGTAGTCGCCAAATGGTTTGTGGCAAAACGCACCAACGCGCTCGCCATCATCACCTTTGCGGCGGGGCTTGCCAGCACCATTTTTGTCCCCCTATCCGATTTTCTGCTCAATCTGGTAGGGTGGCGCGATGCCGTCCTCATCTTGGGGATAATATTGGCAGTCACCACTATTTTGCCCCATGCGTTGCTATTGCGCCGTAACCCCGATGACTTAGGCTATCTGCCCGATGGCGGTATCAGGCTCGCCACCACAGAAATCCCTGTGCAATCTGGCAAAACCCTATCGGAAGCCATCCATAGCCGATTTTTCTGGATACTCGTCCTCACCTTTAGCCTGTCTTATCTCTCTGCATCGGCAATACGGGTGCATTTTATCCCCATATTAACGGATGGTGGCATCAACGCCAGCCATGCCGCCGTTGCTAGTGGCACAATCGGCATTATGCAGGTGGTCGGGCGGTTATTCTTTGCCCCACTAGAAAAACGCTCCTCTAGTTATGTCATGATGGGTGGTGTATTTGCCATGCAATTTATCTCATTGCTCATTTTGGGGATGAGTGGCATATCGGTGTGGTTGCTTATCCCCTTCATCGTACTTTTTGGGATGGCGTTTGGCGCAAATACCCTCGCCCGCCCATCTATCATGGCGGATTCGTTTGGGTCTGCTCATTATGGACGCATCTCTAGCATTATGATTATTTTTCTGACCATTGCGGGAACGATTGCGCCTGTAGGGGCAGGGTGGTTATATGACCAATTTGGCAATTATGACCTCGTGCTAGTCTTGGCAATTGGATTGGCATTACTGGCGGTGGTGATTATTTTGCTGGCAAAACCTGCTAAAATAGAAATATCATCACAAAATTAGCAGGAGTTTATTGTATGCGCCCAATGATTACCCTCATCATCCTCTGGATAAGCCTTTTGGTGTTGGGATTTGATTCCACCACCGCCCAAACCGATAAAGCGCCACTCGGCACAAATTTGGCGGGGATTGCCAGTTGGAATCCTGCATGGCAATTTGTGGATGTGTTCAAAACTGCCCGCCCGTGGATTTCGCAATGCAATGGTTGTGGCTGGGGTGAGGGTGGCGCGTTGGATTTATCGCCAGAGGGGTGGGTGTTATCGTTTGGCGCGAATCAATATGCAGAGACGGTCATGCTCGATGGTGGGGTCTATCCAGACGGCGAATTTGTCTTGACCTATACGGGTGAAGGTGAGATTTCCTTTAGTCTTGGTTCTGCAACCATCATCAGCCAAGCCGATGGGCGCATTGTTTTTATCCCCAGTGGCGATAGTGGGATATGGCTACGGCTAGAGTCGGTGAATCCACAAAATCCCCTACGTGATATTCGGGTTTATGCCCCCACCTACGAAAATAGTACCGAGGTTTTTCATCCACAGTTTTTAGAACGGTTAGAAGGATTCACCACCTTGCGCTTTATGGATTGGATGGCGACCAACAATTCCCCCATCGTCACATGGGATGACCGCCCACACCTGACAGATGCTCAATGGCATGAATTTGGTGTGCCAGTCGAAATTTTGGTGGCGCTCGCCAATAGGCTCAACACCGATGCGTGGTTTAATATGCCTCATCTGGCAGATGATGATTATATCCGCCAATTTGCAACGATGGTGCACGCTAATCTGAACCCCAATTTACGCGCTTATATCGAATATTCCAATGAGACATGGAATAGTATTTTTGCCCAATCGTATTATGTCATTGACCAAGGCAGGGCGTTGGGGCTGTCTGATAACGATTTTCAGGCAGGGCTGTTTTATCATAGCCACCGCGCAGGCGAAATTTTTGCCATCTGGGAAGAAGTGTTTGGTAACACAGACCGCCTCGTGCGCGTCTTAGCCTCGCAGGGGGCAAATGCGTGGACAGGCGAACAAGTCCTCACCTATGACGCTATGTATACTCGTGCCGATGCGTTGGCAATTGCGCCCTATTTTGGCGGATATTTAGGCGACCCCGACACGATAGATGCTGTGTTGGCGATGGGTGTGGATGGTGTGCTGGATGCGTCTTTGGCAGATATTCAGGGCGATGTGCGCGGGTGGATAGCCGACAATGTGAGCCTAACCACACAATATGGGGTGGAATTGGTGGCGTATGAAGGCGGACAACATTTGTCGGGTGTGGGCAGAGCGATGGACGATGACCGCCTAACCGATTTGTTCATCCGTGCCAACCGTCACCCACGCATGGGCGACTTATATGGCGAATATCTGCGCCAATGGGGTGAACTGGGCGGTGGGTTATTTGTCAATTTTAGCGACATCACCGAGCCATCGCGCTTTGGTAGTTGGGGCGTGCTGGAATATCAGACCCAACCTCGCGCCGATGCGCCAAAGTACGATGCACTCATGACCTATCTGGGGCGCTAATAGGCTTAGACGCTTGTGAGAAAAAGGGTAATCGCATCAAAATAGGTTTAATCATATTTTATTTTTTGTGGCTGACATACGAGCCTAAAGGCTCTAGTACAGCCATTACATCCCTCAAAACGGGTATGTACGTAATGG
>DAOTUO010000230.1:0-2461 GCA_034436595.1 Anaerolineae bacterium
CTGGTGAAGCACCCCGAAGTGCCTATGTATTCACCCATAACGGAGCCATTGCTGGCTGAGACTGGTAAGCATTGGGTCTATTCAACGTCCCTGCCTTGAGGCATGGGGATGCTTATGGGGTAGAAAAAACAAATTCAAATGATGTAAAATAAGTTATGGCAAAACGACAACTAGAACTCAGTGAAACAGAAATAGGGCAACTGCGCCAAGCGGAAGCAACGACACGGAATGTACGCGAACTGAAACGCCTACAAGCGATTCGGTTATATGGCACTGGCATAAACTTGCGCGATATTATGGATATAGTCGGAGCAGGTGAAAGCACCATTCGTCAATGGGCAATGAGCTATCGGTCGGATGGAGTGGGTGGGTTACGGTCAAAATGGGATGGAAAGAACGCCAATAAACTGAGTGATGAACAACGACAGCAGATTAAAGAGCGGTTACACCAGTCACATCCAGTGGATTTGCAAATTAGTCAGAGCGTGTATTGGACAGTGAGCGATTTACGAATAGCGGTAGAGAAGTGGTTTGGGGTGGTGTATCAGGATGAAAGCAGTTATCAGACATTATTGCACAGGAGTGGGTTTAGCTACCAACGGACAGCAAAAATCTACCGTAGCCAACCGAGCGAGCTAAACATTGCGGCGTTTGAAGCGGAACTCGAAAAAAAGTGACGGATTTCCTGCAAAATCACCCCAATGGGCAGGTTATTGCCCTAGATGAGATGAGTCTATACTATCAAGCGACCACGACACGGGTGTGGTCGCCTATTGGTCAGACCCCTATCGTGCGCGTCAGCCCACAGCGTGACCATGTGCATTTTTATGGTGCGGTCAACCTGCGAACAGGACATGAGTTTGTGCTACCCATGCCTGAAATGACCAGCCAAACCAGTGCGCTTTTCCTGAATGATTTACTCATGTGTTACCCTGAACAACCGATTTTACTCTTATGGGATCGAGCCACATGGCATAAGGGCGAAGCGGTCAAACAAGTATTAGCGGATAACCCACGTATAGAAACGCTGTTCTTTCCACCTGCTTGCCCGCATCTCAATCCACAAGAGCATGTTTGGTCGCAAGCACGCAGGGCAGTGAGTCACAACCATACTTTCCCTTCGCTCAGTCAGCTCAGAAGCGTATTTTTGGATTTTCTATCCTCAACTTTGTTTCCCTTTAAGTCGTTAGTCAAATATGCTCCACCTATATTATTTGAGGTCTAATTCAGATGTCCATTAGCTATCCCTCTCAAAAACTCTATTTCTAAGATTGTGCAACATAACCACGAATTCATCCCCCATATTTCACTGATTGACCACACCCCTACCCTGCGATATAGTACGGGTCAGATATGCAAACCCACACCATCAAAACTACCCTTACATTCAGTCCCAGCTTTCTGCAACGGGTGAAGACCCTCGCACAGGAACGCAAATGGAGCATGTCCCGTGTGATTGAAAATGACCTCAGCACCTTCCATGAGACCCAAGAACGGCAAAAACTGAACAAGATGTATGCCACACTCCGCAAATGGCAAGGGAGTAGCACCACAGATATTACAGACGCATCGCAAACCATAGACGAAACACTTTATGGCGAAAACGGTGTTTGGCGAGGTCAACGTGACGAATAGCTACGATTATCTGGTAGATAGTGATGTTTTTGTGGCGCTATTTATACTAAAGGATGCTCATACCACCACTGTCAATCAACTACTAACCGATATTGAGCAATCCCAACAAAAACTCTGCACAACCAATTGGGTTATCGCAGAAACGGCAACAGTCCTGAGCGCAAAAGATTCACATCAAACCGCGATTAATTTCCTCACCATGATTGATGAAGGCACAATCCCCATTTTGACTATCACACCCGAAATTGAGCATGAAACACACCAAATTTTCCGTGAGCAGACCATCAAACGCATCAGCATGGTGGATTGTAGCAATGTCGCCACAGCCCAGCACTACGACATCCCCAAAATCCTGTCATTCGACAAATTTTATGCCCGTTTTGGATACGAAATAGCATTGGCGTATTCATCCTGAATTTATAACTTATGCCACAAATGCCATCTACCCTTCTGACAATGTTGCTCAATTCTGGTTTCATGAAATGGCTTGCCACACAACTCATGCAACTATGGCGGGAAAGCCGATTTCAGGGAACATATAGGGTAGATAATCATCAGTCCACACTGGAATTATGTGATGAGGGTGGTCAAACTGCCTTATACACCAAACGCCAAACTATCACCTTCACACAAAATAATGTATTCGCCATCCAAGACCAAGCATGGGGTGATGGTGAGATTTTTGCGGAGTATCAAACATCACTCGGCAAGCCTGTGGACTGGTACGAGGAAGGTCATCGCTGGAAGGTACTGATTTCACTCCAAGCATCACGCAATCGTGGTGAGCAGGAATCATTTTGGATTGAGCGCACCATCAAAAATGGAT
>DAOTUO010000231.1:0-3864 GCA_034436595.1 Anaerolineae bacterium
CCCCTACGCCATACCCATTTTTTGTGATGAAAATAGGCAAAACAACCCCGTTCACGGGGTTTCAGAGGGTCAGACGGGTGGTTCACCGCCCGTCGGCAGGTAACATACACGCTATTTTTATCATATTTTGCCTTTTTAACTACGGACACGCCTTACATGCCGTCCAACATTCCTAAAAAATGCCTCATGGGGCGGTGGCAATCCATGTGGTTTCGTTGCGCCCCGTGATATTGGCGGGGCATCCCGTCCAACGCACTTGGAATACTTTCGATTCTCGGTCTGGTCCCACATTCACCTGATATTCGCCACTGGTCAATTTATACAGATAAATTTGATAAGTGTCGTTTTTGGCGAGCAAAACATTTTGGGGGGGATTGGCTGGCACAAGTGCCAAACGGCGTGCCGATTGCGAAATCACACGAATACCGTTGCTGTTTGCGTCTAATGCAAAGACCACAATGGCGCATGTGCCATCGCCACGGGTGATGGTATAAACCGAGTAATTGCCATAGCAGTTAATGGGTGGGTTCACTGGGCAAGCACAAGGCAAGCACGCATGACTTTCGCCATTAGGGGTAAATACGGTGAAAGCGAGGCTGACCATCGCCATCACAAGGATGAAGCGTGTGCTTCTGAAGGTAAGTGTTGTAAACATCCGCATAAAAAATTCTCCATACGTTATTCAATAGGATGTTTGCTATTATAGGGATACTTATGCTATTTCGCCAATTGTAAAACCACCGTTTTTTATACGGGGAACATGATAATGACAAAAATTCATCCACAAATGCGTCTTTATTTGCTGGTGTTGCTCACTTTTACCCTCTCTGCTGTGCTGATTTTGTATCCACTACTCTTTTTTAGTGGACAAAAAATGGCGGGCTACGATGCTTTTAACTATAACTGGAATTTTTGGTGGATACGCCACGGGCTGTCTACATCCAATTTAGATGTCTATTTTAGCAATTTTGTGTTTTATCCTGTCATGAATAATTTTGGGTATCATGCGCTGACGGCGGTGTGGTTTCCTGTATGGCTCATTTTTGAGCCACTACTTGGCACATTGGGCGCGGTCAATATTATTTTGTGGATAGGATGCACCCTCAACGGTTTTGTGACCTTTGCGTGGTTGCGCTCAGAAAAAGTGACCCTATTTTGGGCATTAATCGGTGGGCTGGTGATTCAATTTTCGCCCCTCATCCGTTATTTTTATTACAATACCCACTTGAACCTGATGAATTGGTTTTGGTTGCCATTGCACCTGTTGATGTGGCGATGGTTGGTGAGCGCGATAGAGAATCGGCAATTTTCACGCGGGCTATTTTTGATAATTTTGCAGGGGGTGGGGATATGGGGCTTGGGATTGAGCGATTTGCAATTTCCCATTTTTACGGCATTTGTGCTTGTGCCGTATGGATTGCTCACCCTATATCGGAGTGAAAAACGTCTGTGGATTGTTGGCGCGGGTATTGGGGTGGTGGCGATAGGGCTGGCGCTCTTATGGTTTGCGGGACCGCTACCGTATATGCTCCAGTTTACGGGGACATTGCCCGACCAAGTGGTCACAGACCGTCCGGGGATTCCGTTTCCGCGTGGATTTTTGCATCCCGATGAGGTGTGGTGGTATTGGAATGTGCCGACGGTTGGCGGATTTGTGTTCATCGGGATATTGCTCACCCTGATTTTTGCCCGTCAAAAAACGCCAAAAGTGAATTTTTCGCGCCATAGCGATTATCCCAACGCAGGCAAATGGTTTTGGCTGATGGTGGCGATTCCGCCATTCTTATTTTCGCTTGGGGCAGATATTACCCTGTTTGGTGTCACGATTCCCATGCCGTATCGAGTATTATTCGACATCACTAATGGTCAGTTACGGATGCCCTGGCGACTCGCGCCGATTTTTTTGCTGGCGGGTATGGCATTTATGGGAATTGCGTGGTCGGCTTGGCGACCATCGCATAAACGGGTCTATCCACTGATGGCGATGTTGCTCATTGGCATACTCGCCATAGATACACGACTCTTTGCTACCGCGCCACTGGATGATGTGTTTTATCCATACGAATTTTATGAGACGATGGGCGCAGAACCGTATGATTATGTGGTGGTAGAAGTGCCGATGAGTGTTGGCACGGGTGAGGTGATATTTGACGATGCCTATGCCGTTCAGTTGCAATATTACGGCATGACCCACCAAAAACGCATGATAAACGGGTTTATCTCGCGTGCGCCGCTGGAATCTTTTTATGGCTACAATGTGGATGACCCGTTATTCAGTTGGTTGGGGCAACGGCGCGGGTTAAATCCAGAACTGGCAGAAGCACAATTGCGCCGCATTATAACCGAGTATCCGGTGGGCTATATGGTCATCCATCAGGATAGGATAGATATTGGGCGCTATCATCCGACCCTGCAAGAGATTTTCGGATTTTTGAATAGTCACCCCGATTTGGCCTGTCCCATATTTTTAGAATATGATGCGGTGGTGTATCGCACGACATGGCATCCAGACGGGTGTCCCGCGCGGATTCCGCCGATGGATGATACTGGTGCGTATGTAGTGGATATTGGCGCATCATCCGACCCATTTTATATCGGTAGTGGGTTTCATAACCCCGAATCGGTGGCGGGGATTAGTGTGCGCTGGACGGGCGCGAAGCCACAAACAGAATTGCATGTAGATTTACCCCCAGTCGCATATACGATGGAATTGGTGGCACAGGCGTTTATGGCAGATATGCCCACCGAGATTTTTCTCAATGGGCAATCTTTGGGGGTTTATACTGTGCCGATGGCGACCCTTTTGCCGATTTTGGTAGATATTCCCGCCAACATAGTGGGTGATGGAAAAAACCTGACCATTACCTTTGCACACGACTCTGCCACGAGTCCCGCCGAATTGGGGATGAACGATGATGCGCGTCCATTAGCATTGATGATTGACCGAGTGCGCTTTATACCCACACAAAATGACTAATGGTGTGCGTTTACCCTACGCCATAAGGGTAAATGCTTGTTTTTCGTGTATCTCTATGTCATAGTCAATATGAAATCTTTTAGCATAGAAAGGATGGAAAATACGATGCCATCTCGTTTTGTATTAGCAATTGCGAGTTTCCTAATTTTGTTCGTTGCGGCGCTGGCGGCGTTGGTCGCCCCTAGCTTTGCGCGGTTGCCCCTTGCACCGTATTCCCAAGATGCCACACCGACCCTAGACCCCTTCCCACGCCCCAATAGTTTTAATATTGTGGTGGCGGAACAAGTCTTTGAGGGCGGACGCATGTTTTATTTGCAACCAGTAGACCGTATTTGGGTACTTGTAAACGACCCCGATTCCCGCGATAGCGGTGCTTGGCTGGTCTATGAGAATGAATGGATAGAAGGAATGCCCGAAACAGACCCCGCTTTCACTCCACCAGACGGGTATATTCAACCCAAACGTGGTTTTGGCGTATTATGGCGTGAAGATGAAGATTTGCGGTCACAATTAGGCTTTGCATTAGACCCAGAAGTCGGATTTGAGTCGCATTATACCTTTACCGAAGGCGCGATGAGCGTGATGGATGGTGTGGTGATAGTGGATGCGGGTGTTCATACCCTCACCAGTTATTACGGCGCAATATTCACTTTTGATGAACCGACCATGACATGGACACGGGAATCTGTAGAGATGCCCGAAATGACCCCAGAGGCAACACCGAGCAGTTAATCATAAGGGCGGATGAGAGTAACCATCCGCCCTAAACTAAAGTAACATTCGGTTAATTTTTTGAAAAAGAGTTTTGACCCCACCCCCCTCCCCAAAAAATTGGAGAGGGGCTTGTACGGACGTGATTAAAGGCGTGTCCGTAGTTGTATTTTTAG
>DAOTUO010000232.1:0-4325 GCA_034436595.1 Anaerolineae bacterium
GTTGTTTTGATGATTTTGCGTAGATATGGCAGGCGGTGAACCACCTGCGTATATGACCAAAACCCCATAAATGGGGTTGGTCTGCCGATTTTTAGGATCAGATAGGCATGATGTACGGGTTTGCCATGGCAAACCCTCCGCAACCAACCGTAAAAATCGGGCTTGCCATGGCAAGCCCCTACGCCATACCCATTTTTTGTGATGAAAATAGGCAAAACAACCCCGTTCACGGGGTTTCAGAGGGTCAGACGGGTGGTTCACCGGCCCGTCGGCAGGTAACATACACGCTATTTTTATCCTATTTTGCCTTTTTAACTACGGACAAGCCTTATATGCCGTCCACTGAACAACCCAATAAACACACATTTTTAGTGGCTACTCGTACTTAAAGCGCCAGATTGCCACGCCAAACATCACCCCAGAGGCGACTAATAACACCACCACAGGCAAAATAATATCCCCCAAGCCACCACCATAAATCATCAATTCACTATAACCGTGCATGACCCACCCCATCGGTGTGGCATAAGCCACGACTCGCATAAATTCTGGTACAATTTCTAATGGCCACCACGCCCCACCAAGTGGCGCAATCGTCAATGTCACCAAAAGGGTGATGCTGGAGGCTTGCATATCTGTTTTGACCAGTGTGGCGATTAAAAATGCCAATGCTGTCATGCACAGCGCAAACGAAATCATCAGCGCCAACACACCGATGGCGTTATCGAGGAAATTCACGCCTAAAATCGCCCCAAATCCAAACGCCACTCCGTATTGAATCATCCCCAAAATAAAACGGGCAGTGATTTTTCCGCCGAGCAATTGCCAGCGTTTGACGGGCATCATCACCAGTCGTTGCAATGTCCATTGCTTGCGTTCTAATATCAATGCCGTTGCCCCTGCCAAGACAGTGAACATCACATACATGCTCCCCATACCGGGGACAGATTGGCTAAATCCAGAGACCGATTCATTGGTATTCACGCCCGCCACCTGATAATTGACACTGGCGGGCGGATTGTTCCAGAGGGTGTTGGCGTTGGTATAAAAACTAGCGATGAGCGCCTCATCACCCGCGCCATCAGTTTGTGACAGGGCAAATTCGCTCACACGCCCCGCGAGTGATGCCCCACCGACACGGGTCACAGCCGTTTGTACGGCTTGGAGCAGTGAACTGGGTTGGGTAAAATCTTCGCCAGACCGATAATTGATGGCGACACGTTCTCCGCTTTGGAGCGTTGCCTCAAAGCCTGCGGGAATTTCGATAATGGCGCGAATCTGGTTATTTTCTACCCGTCCCTGAGAAGCCACTATATCGGGTTTGGTTTCTGTGAGCTTGCATACATCATCCGCGTTGTTATCCATTGGGCATAATACCACATTGGGGTTGAGGTCGCGGACAAATTGCAACAATAGGACAGATGAAGCCGATTGGTCGTTATCATAGACATCTGCCAAGATTTTGGGTGTTGTTCCGCCAAAGCCACCATTCACCAAGCCAATGATTAAAATGAGGACGATGGGTATAACGACTAAATTAACCCATATCCCTTTTTCTTTGAGTGCGACCGTGAGGTCATTTTGGGCAATGCTAAGTAATTTGTTCATGATATTATCCCTTAAACATCCTGACGGCGGTTGAATATCACCATGCCGAGTGTGAATAAAATTGCGCCGAGTATGAGCAACCAGACAATATTGAGGAAAATATCGCTATTGCCTTGTGATAGGCGGGTGAATCCCTCGCTAGACCACCGTATCACAGACAGGCGGGTGATGGGTTGAAATGTTTCTGGTAGCGTACTCACATCAAAAAATGCGCCACCCAAAACACCCATGAACATCGCCACAATAGACCCAATGAAATTTGAGTTCTCCGCTGTTTTAGATATAGACGCAATCAAGATACCCAATCCAGAGACCGATAGTGCCGTTGCAAAAAGGAGCGCGATTATCGCTATCCAATTTGTTCCCCAGATGAAAGAAAATTCGCTTTGTAGCAGGCTGTTAATCAGCGTGAGCGCAAAGAATAAAAAGACCAATTGTACCAATACCAATGCGAATGTGCCGATGAGCAATCCTAGCAGAATAGTGAGGCGTGGGGTGGGGGATGCGAACATACGCTGGAGTGTGCCGTTGCGCCGTTCTTCTAATATCGCGGTTGCCGCGCCAGAGCCTGTGAACAGGGCAAAGAATCCTGCGATGGACGAGCCAATAGATACCAGCGCATTAAATGGCGGTGGTGCTTCTCCTGTAATCGATTGCAAATCCACCCGCAGATTGCCAATGGCGGGATTAAAGGCACACGATAGGATCGCATTTAATCTGTCTGAATTCATTAAGAGGGCGGGATTTGCGGGGATAACCGCTTCATAGAAGGTGGCGATAGTGATACTTCCTCCCAAAATACTGTTGTTGATTGCCTCAACAATGCTTCGCACAATTCCCGCCGAAACGCCCCGATTGGCATCACCATACACCTCAATTTGGACAGGGGTAAAGGCAAAACCTGGACCCGTGTAGGTGATGCTTTGGGTATAATTTTCTGGAATGATAATTGCCGCCGCGTATGTGCCATCTGCGACACCTGCACGGGCGAGTGCGGAGTCACTCAGACGACTGGCACGCACGAGTGAACTAACACTCATTTGTTGGGTGGATGTGCTATCGGTGATGACCAACGGCGCACAGTCATCGGATGTGGGGGGTGTTGATGATGATGTGGTATCTGATGGAATGAATACAGACAGTATAAAATCGCCGTTATTCACCCGATTTCCCATGATTTCTGACCCATTATCCAAGTTAACAATCGCCACAGGGATATTGCTGATGGGTGAGACCCCACCGCTTATATCGCTAAACGCGAGGGCGATAATAGTGGATAACATCAATGGCGTGACCAGCATAATCAGAAGCAGATTACGGTCTTTGAAGGTCGTATAAACATTTCTACGGGCTATTGCCAAAATCTTGCTCATCGCAAAAAAATCCTTTCTGCGCCTAATCGCGCAAGGCACGCCCGGTTAATTTGAGGAATACGGCTTCGAGGTCTGGCTCGCGCACTTCTACCGATTGAATTTCGATATTGGCGCTATCCAACAGGCTAATGATGCTGGGTAGGGCTTTTCTGCCACGTCTGGCGAGGATGGTAATCACCCCTTCATACGTCTGACCAGAGCGCACCGCTGCCATTGTACCTGTCCCGCGTTTATCTACGACCACATCTTCACCTTCTGGGGTGTCGTCTGTGGTAATTAGTTGGACTTTTTCATATTTAGCATCGGTGACACCTGCAATTTCGGATTTGAGCCGTTTGAGCAACGCATCATCAGCGACTTGTTCGCCAATGCTAAAGATGAGGCGGTCTTCTTCGCCCACTTGTTGGGTCAATTCGGCTTGTGTCCCAAGCGCAATAATCAGCCCGTGGTCAATAATCCCCACTCTATCGCTCAATTCTTGCGATTCTTCCATTAGGTGGGTGGTATAGAGGACTGTCATCTTATATTCATCACGCAGACGCAACACGGTGTCTAATATCCGCCGACGGCTTTGTGGGTCAATGCCGACAGTGGGTTCATCCATATAAACCAGTTGTGGCTTATGGAGCAATCCCACACCGATATTGACACGGCGTTTCATCCCACCAGAAAAAGTGTCTATGCGGTCACGTTGACGGGCTTTGAGGTCTATAAAATCCAGCACTTCATCTACCCGATGCCCCAATGACTTGCCACTCATGCCATACATTTTGCCAAAAAACTCCAAATTTTGGCGGGCGCTGAGGTCTGGATAGAGGGCAATTTCTTGTGGGACAATCCCAATGAGCGATTTTGCCTCAATGGGGGCTTTGGTGATGCTATATCCGCCGATTTTGGCATCACCATTGGTGGGGGTAATTAGCCCACTAATCATCGAAATAGTCGTGGTTTTTCCCGCGCCGTTGGGTCCGAGTAGGCTAAAAATTTCACCCCTGCGAATATCTAAATCCACGCCCCTAACGGCTTGCACCTCTGTGCCGTCTTTGCGTTTATAGATCTTGATAAGACCGCGTGCCTCGACAATATTGTCCATGCAATTATCCTTTCATGTGATTGATAAAAATAGTGGTGTGCTTGCTGATATTCAACTTTTATTATTCCACTTTTACTCTATACGTGGAAGGCAAAAAAAAGTTGCAAAAAATCCACGCAAAAGAAGCACAACCTAACCTTGATTGTGCTTATGGAACAACTATTTTGAATTCAAATGATTTTCAAATTTCAATGGATAAGCATTTTCAAGTCAATTATCAGCTTAAATCACCCCTATCCCCCCAGCCCCCT
>DAOTUO010000233.1:0-2015 GCA_034436595.1 Anaerolineae bacterium
AAGGCTTGTCCGTAGTTGTTTTGATGATTTTGCGTAGATATGGCAGGCGTTGAACCACCTGCGTATATGACCAAAACCCCATAAATGGGGTTGGTCTGCCGATTTTTAGGGTCAGATAGGCATGATGTAGGGGTTTGCCATGGTAAACCCCCCGCAACCAACCGTAAAAATCGGGCTTGCCATGGCAAGCCCCTACGCCATACCCATTTTTTGTGCTGAAAATAGGCAAAGCAACCCCGTTCACGGGGTGTTAGCGGGTCAGACGGGTGGTTCACCGCCCGTTGGCAGGTAACATATACGCTATTTTTATCCTATTTTGCCGTTTTAACTACGGACACGCCTTGTATCACGTCCCTACAAACCTCGCCTAGAAACGGATTTCCCCCCGTTCCCCACTCGCTGGGGCGTAGGGACGGGGGGATAGGGGCTGTTAGCGCACCATCAGCCGATTTTTGGCGGTCTCTTTATCAATCAACTCCGCCCCCAATTCTTGCAAGACCACCGCCACCTCATCGGCGCGGTCAGTGGGCAGGGCATCACCCCAATGCACCGCAATCGCCTCATGCCCCATAGCATCGGATAGAGGATGTGGGCAATATGCCAGCACACGGCGCGAAATCTCGCGCAAGCCCACCCCATACGCACGGCGCAACTGCTCATTTTTCATTATCATCGGCAAAAAGGCTGTCCGCACACCCAAATTGGTCATGCCCCGAAAGGCATCCACCCCACCGCGCACCATGACCACCCGCGCAATCCCCAAAAAGTGATTTTCTAAACGGTCTAATAACGCGAGGCTACTGGTGAGTTCCGATTGCATTTCCACATTAAACACCCGTGCGTCTTTGTCGGGGATGGTCAAAAAGCCGTCTATGCGCGTCTCTTGAACATCCTTCGCAGAAAAGCCTGTGCCGACAGTGGTCGGATAGGCATGATAGCGCAAAATGCTCTTTATATCGCTGGCAACCTTGTTGATATGCAAGTTAAGCGCCACCAAACCGCCCAATTCATCCCGTCCATAATGCACATTGGGCGCGGATAGGTGTCCCCAACTGACGATGGGGCAGGTGGGATAATGTGCCTCATTGACCAGTGTCCATTCGGCAGAGGCGCTCATACGGCGGGAACTTTTGGCGTGTGGTTGGGTATAATCGCGCACTATCCAGCGTGTTTCTTCCTTATACACATCATATACATCCTTATATACATCCTGCCGATAGCGTCCATCGGGTGCTTCCCAGCGAATTTCATACGCCAGCACCGTCTGATAATCATCTGCCCGCCACCACACAATCACATTGGCGGGGTTCAGTGGCACGATGCGCGGATAGGGCGATTGTGGCACAATGCGGGCAAACACATGACCCGCCAGCGCCCCATTGAGCGCCAATCCATGCACCAAATTTGCGCCACCATTGGTCTCCCACACGCCAGACAACCATTTTTCGCGGTCAGATGTATCCGCTTGATTGTTATCTAGCTCAAAAATCGGCATTTTGGGAATGAGAAAGGCGGTGCTTTGGTCTATGACCTGTTTGCATAAATTGAGGACGATATTATCTACCTTATCGCCCAATTGGTTGGGATGTTCGCCTTCATAATAGGCGCGGATGCGGTTGATAGTCACACGGCGCTGTGCCAATTCGTCATCTGCCAATTGGCGTAACGCCTTATTTTGTGGGTCATACGTGGTCACTGCGGGCATAGGGTTTTTTCTCCTTGTACAAAATAATATAAAAGATTGTTGATGGGCATTAGCGACTTTATGGAGGACCGAAAACAAATTCATAGGATTATGTCAATAACGCATCATTAAACGTGTTTTCACCCCACCCCCACCCCCTTCCCAAAAAATTGGAGCGGGTTGTACGGACGTGATTAATCGCGTCCCTAAGCCTAGAAATGGGTTTCTCCCCCTTTCTCCACGCAGTGGGAGGGTCGGTCAAATAAGAAGACAATGCTAAGGTGGGTGAATCTTAATGCTTTGTTTCTGGGTGCGTTGAAGAGCATGGAGG
>DAOTUO010000234.1:0-4867 GCA_034436595.1 Anaerolineae bacterium
GGGGATAAGGGGGCTGGGGGGATAGGGGTGCTTTAAGCTGATAATTGACTTGAAAATGCTTATCCATTGAAATTTGAAAATCATTTGAATTCAAAATAGTTGTTCCATTATTTTCATAATTGAGCGTATTTAACATCGGTAACACCATTGGCGAGTAGCCAGCATACCATACACATCAATGTACTGTGTAGGGCATAGGCGGCTGGCGCATTGCCTATGAAAATGCAAATTTCCCTTGCAATTTTCCTCATTCATGTTATCCTCATCTGTAGCAACACCCTAAAGTGTGGTGCGATTTTGCCCGGATGCAAATCGCAAAATGGGGGAAGCACGGTTAAAGTCCGTCACTGTCCCGCAACGGTAACTCTGGTAGAGAGAAGTCCGATAACCCGCCACGTTTTAGCTCGTATTGAGTACCTTCGAGAGAAAGGGAAACGAGCATGTCCAGTATTGGGTCATCTCATACCAGCACCATCCATCCATTCCCCCCAAAAAAGCGCAATGCTATTCGCTTTCTCTCACTTTATCTATTTCAAAGGAGAAAGTGATTTATGCGTTTTTGGCTTAGTATTACCCTCATTTTTGGCTTGTGGGTCTCCATAAGCACCGCCCAAGAAGCCCCCACAACCAACCCCGATGCGTGTCTCGCGGAAGGCGCGTATGATGCCGATGTAGATTATTTTCCAGAAAAAGTCACGCTGGAGTATACCGATGGCTTCACGGTAGAGTATTTTAATTCCTACAAAGTGGTCACTGTCACCCGTCCGTGGAATAACGCGACAGACGATATAGCGTTCAGCTACCTATTGGTACAATGTGGCGCACCGATTCCCACCGGCTACGATTCCGCGCAGGTGGTGAGCCTGCCTGTCACCAGTGCCGTGAGCCTGTCCACCACCTATTTGCCCTATTTTGACCTGTATGGTGTGTTGGATGCGTTGGTCGGGGTGGATATGGCAAGCCTCGCCACGAATGTCGCCGTATTAGACAAAGCGTCTGCGGGTGAACTCACCGACATTTCCCCAAATTTTGAACTCGACATCGAAACGGCGCTAGAACTGAATCCACAACTGATTTTTACCTATGGCTTTGGCTTTGATAGCGATGGCTATCGTCAATTGGTGAATGCGGGTTTGGCTGTGGCGTTGCTAGGCGAATTTGCCGAGAATAGTCCGTTGGCGCGTGCCGAATGGGGCAAGTTTATAGCCACATTTTTCAATGCGGAAGGCGTGGCACAAGCCGAATTTGACCTGATGGTCGAAGATTATACCGCGCTGGTAGCGTTGGCGGCGGATGTCGAAGCGCGTCCCACCGTATTTCTCAATTCCCCATTTGATGGCACATGGTATATGGCTGGCGGACAGGGGTATATGGCGCAATTCTTATCGGATGCTGGCGCAGATTATGTGTGGTCAGACGATGAAGGCACAGCCACACTCTTTTTGGATTTTGAATCGGTGTTTGACCGCGCCCAAGAAGCCCAATTTTGGCTGAATGGCAATCAATTTTGGATGACCACCGCCGATATTTTGGGGGAAGACCCCCGCTTTGGCGATTTTTCTGCTGTGAATAATGGTGGCGTATGGATTAATAACGGCGCTATCAATGATAATTTTGCCAACGATTTTTATGAATCGGGCGTGGCGTTCCCCAACCTGATTTTGGCGGATTTAGTCGCTATTTTTCACCCAGACTTGTTGCCAGAACACGACTTTGGGTACTATCGCAATTTAGGCGAATAAAACTATCTACCCGCCGTGTGGACGCGCACAAGCGCGTCCGTACAAGTCCCATTGCGTGGGTGAACTATAAAAATAGGTGATTGTAGGGGCGACCCATTGGGTCGCCCCGCCGTAACCATCACCGCTAAATCGGGACGAGGCATTGCCTTCGCCCCTACACGCCTAAAATGGGTAGGTGGTGCATTGCCTGCCACAGAAAAAAATATTTTTTAAGGACGCACCCATGACCACTATCACACGTACACACATACCGCGCCAACGGGCGCAAATAGTCACACAGCATCGCCAGACGGATACTATCCGCGCCAATCACTGGTGGTTGTGGCTGATATTATGGACGGTGTTGGCGGGCTTGTTTTTCATCCGCATCGGCATCGGCTCGGTGAATATTCCCCTAGACGATATTTTGCGCGTCTTATTGGGGGAGGGTGCGAGCAAAGCCAGTTGGACGACCATCGTCAAAGATTTTCGGCTACCCCGCGCCATCACTGCCTTGTTATCTGGGGCGAGTTTGGGCGTGGCAGGTCTGATGTTACAGACATTTTTCCGCAACCCATTGGCGGGGGCGGATGTTTTGGGAATCACCTCTGGGGCGAGTTTGGGCGTGGCGATGGTCGTCTTATCCACCAGCACCATCGGCGGAACGCTCATCGCGGGGGCGGGTCTGATGAGCGACATGAGCCTTGCGGGGGCGGCATTGTTGGGCGCATCTGGCACATTTTTGCTGATTATGCTCATGGCACGCAGTATTCATAGCCAAACGACATTGCTTATTTTGGGGATGATGCTGGCGGCGCTCACATCGGCGTTGGTGAGCCTGCTCATGTATTTTGCTATCCCAGACCAAATTAATGCCTTTGTGCGGTGGACATTTGGCAGTTTTGATGGTGTCACATGGTCAGAATTGACCGTCCTCGCGCCTGCGGTGATTGTCGGATTGGTATTGGCGATGACTTGCATTAAGCCCCTCAACGCCTTGCTTTTGGGCGAAGCGTATGCGCGGAGCATGGGGGTGCGCGTGGGACGGATTCGGCTGGCGATTATCAGCATTACGGCGCTGTTGGTGGGGAGCATCACCGCATTTTGCGGACCGATTGGCTTTATCGGCATCGCTATTCCGCACTTGTGCCGTTATTTATTTCGTACCACCGACCATCGCATTTTACTCCCCGCGACCATGGGGATGGGTGGGGCGGTGGCGTTAATTGCGGCGTTGATTGCCCAAGTCCCCAATAGCCAGCTCATTTTGCCCCTCAATCCGATTATGGCATTGCTCGGTGCGCCTGTGGTGATTATGGTCATCTGGCGGGCTAGGGGTAGCGGGGGATAAATTTATCCCCCCTTTATCCGTTCTAGCAACGCTTTGCGTGTGGCAAAATCATCGGTCGAACTGGTTTTTATCTCTATCAGCATAGATTTTTTCCCCGCCAAACTCGCATTGAACACCGCCTCAAAATCGGCAGGTGTCTGCGGATTGGCATAATCCAGTCCATAGAGTTGGGCGACAGGTGCAAAATTTAGCCCGTGTGGTGTGAGAAAATAGTCGGTAAATTCTGGTTCAAATTGGGCAATGGGTAGCCGATGAAATATCCCGCCACCATCGTTATTAATCACCACCAGCGTGATTGGTACACCGCACCGATGCACCGCCAGTAGCCCGTTCATATCGTGATAGGCGGTGATGTCGCCCACAATCGCGCACAGGGGCGCATCACCATGACCTGCACCAAGCCCTAATGCCACCGAGATATTGCCGTCTATGCCCGATGCCCCGCGTATGCCATAGGCGTGGATGTGCTTATCGCCCCCGCGCCCAAATTGGTCTAGGTGACGAATCGGCAGGCTATTGCCCACAAATAACACCGCGCCTTCTGGCAATTGATTTACGGCACGATGCACAATCGCGCCATCAAACCATGTGGCATTTAATTCTGCCGATAGCGCCTGCCATGTGGCACGTTCCATCGTCTGCCATGCACTATAAAAGGTGGTGGATGATTTATCGGCGCTGAGGTCTAGCACACGGCGCAATAAATCGGCGGGGTCGGCTTGGATAAACCAGTCGGTACGGTGGCTATCATCTGCCCATACGCCGTTTTCGTGGATATGAATCCGCGTGTGGGGTGTGATGCTATCCAGATACCCATTGAGCCAATTCGATGTGGGGACATACCCAAAACGCACGACAATATCGGGCATAGGGAGGGTATGGGGCATATTCAGAAAAGTGTCGTAGGCGCTAATGCCGTGCTTTAGCCCAAAGCGCATCCCAGACGCGCTATCGGTGAGGATGATGATATTGTGTTGTGCCTTTTTTAGCACTTTGAATAGTGATGGTGGGCAAGCCGTCCCACACACAAATAAAATATTGGGCGTGTTGATGAGCAATTCCGATAGCCGATGGACGATGGCATCATCCACATGCGCCACACCCACATCATAACGGGCATAGGGTTGTCTATCAGGTTTTGCTTGCGCCCCCGATGGGATAGTTAGCGTGTCGGTGGCTAGGGGAGTTGGTTCTAATGGTTTGCGGAACGGCACATTGAGATGCACCGCGCCCTTGCGGATGCCGATGGTGGTGGCAACAGCGCGGTTGGCGATGCTCCGCAAATAGCGCACCATCAGCGCGGAGGGTGTTTCTTCTGGCAGGGGCAAATCCACCGCCCACAGGGGATAATCGCCAAAAATTTTCACTTGGTCAATGGTCTGATTCGCACCGCTATCGCGCAATTCTGGCGGTCTATCGGCGCTGATGACCAGCAGGGGAATATTGCTCTGGGTGGCTTCTATCACCGCGGGGAAAAAATTGGCGACTGCCGTACCCGATGTGCAGACCACCGCGCTCGGCATACCCGTTGCCATGCCGATTCCCAACGCAAAAAAAGCCGCACTCCGTTCATCGAGGTGTGAATAGACGGTGATATGTGGATGCTTGGCAAATGCCATCACCAGTGGGGTATGACGCGACCCAGGAGTAATGCACACCGTTGACAGTCCCGCACGGGCGAGTTCATCCACCAAAATTTCGGCATAGACAATATTGCGATTCGGCATACTTTTTTCCTTTTATCGGTTATAAACGTATTTTTAGAAGCGCCCCTATCCCCCCAGCCCCCTTATCC
>DAOTUO010000235.1:0-17701 GCA_034436595.1 Anaerolineae bacterium
TTCACGGGGTTTCAGAGGGTCAGACGGGTGGTTCACCGCCCGTCGGCAGGTAACATACACGCTATTTTTATCCTATTTTGCCTTTTTAACTACGGACAAGCCTTATATGCCGTCCTATTCAATACAAGGGATAAATAAGGAATAGTATATATGCCAAAGTCGCAGTCATTTGCGTTGATTATGCGTTGGGTTCTCATGGTAGCAGGGTCGCTTATTTCTGCGATTGGGGTGATGATATTCATGACCCCGTTTGATATTGCCCCCACAGGGGTGACAGGTGTCGCCGTCATTTTGAATATCACCGTTGGATTGCCCATCGGGTTGATGAACTTCATCCTCAACATCCCCATTATGGTTTGGGCGGCGCGGATGTTGGGCGGATGGCGTGTGGTAGCATGGACGGGGATATTCATCGTTATTTTCTCGGTATCGCTAGATGGTCTCACCCAATTTTTTCCTCCCGCAGGAGTCAGCGATGAGATATTGCTCAATGCCATTTTTGGCGGTATTTTGGGCGGTGTTGGCGGGGCGATGGTCATCCGTGCAGGCGGTACAACGGGTGGGGTATCTACATTGGGGCGGGTGTTGCAAGAAAAATATGGCTTTCCGCTCAGTAGCACCTATCTCTATGCCAATGTCGCGGTGATTTTGCTCATCGGCGCGGTCTTGGGATGGGAAGGCGCATTATTTGCGATGGTTGCCATCGGGGTAGAGGGTGCTGTCACCGATTACGTCCTAGAAGGTCCCAGTGTGATTCGGGTGGCGGTGGTCATCACCGATTATCCAAAAGAAGTATCGCAGGTGGTGTTACATCAGCTACGGCGCGGGGTCACATCGTGGTCTGCGACAGGCATGTATACGGGCAGGCAACGGCATATTTTATATGTCACGGTATCACGTTTTCAGATAGATGCGTTTCGGAAACTGGTTCATTCGGTAGACCCAGAGGCATTCTTAGTCATTGCACAAGGTCATGTAGCGTATGGTGAGGGGTTCAAAAAAACCATTCCCCCCGTAGACGCCACCACCACCGCCGAATTACGCCGTATCAATAGCGGTGATGTGGGTGCAACAGGGTTATAGGGGCAAATTGGGGCGGATAATAATCCGCCCTAAAAAATTTATCCATCTGCCAAAATAGAATCCACCGCATTGGCTAAATCGTTGAGCGTATTCACATAATGCACACCATCCGATTGGGCGGCATAAAGGTGCATGTCGCTATCGCCTGTCCCCCATTGGCTACGGGGTTCTGGACAAAACCAAATCAATCGGCGGGCTTTGCGTTGCATATCTTGGGCAATTTCGAGGCGCGGATTACTATAATTATTCCGTCCATCGCCCAAAATAATCACCGTGGTACGACTAGTAATCAGTCTCATGTGGTCACGCTTAAAGGTATTTAGGCTATTGCCCAAATCGGTGTTATAGTATCCAGGACGATTGTTATTCATCACCTTTTTGACCGCCTCACGTGGTTCATGCTCGGTAAATTCCATGCTAATATCCACCAAATCGCTGATGAATACAAAGCTATTGGTGCGTGCCACTTGGTCTTGGAGTTCATAGATGAGGGTGAGCAAAAACTCGGTGCAATAGCGCACAGAGGTGCTAATATCGCAAATAACAACCAACGCCGGTTTTTTGTGACGGGTGCGTGTTTTGAGTTCAATCGGCGTGCCACCATAACGCAAATTAGCGCGGATGGTACGCCGTGGGTCTGGCGTGCCTGTTTTGGCACGTTTTTGACGCAAGGATGCCCTACTCCGCAGACGTGCCGCCAACCGCCGAATTTCGTCACGGATTTGGTCAATATCAGCTTGACTCAGGCGCGAGAAGGGAATATCGGATATATCTGGTTTTGCCTCTGGCTCTTGCTGTGCCATTTGTTGCGCCACAGAACTCCCGACAAAATTGGATAATTGCTCAGAGAATCCTTGCATGTTCTCTTGCATCATCTCGCGCAATTCGTCTAATTTTTCTTGGCTCATGCCCATCGCCTGCAATTGCTCCAATAGTTGTTCCAACATCTGGCGCAGACGCTCCATTTGGGCTTGTTGGTTCATGCGACGCTCAAACCACGGACGTTGATACATCTCACTGGCTTGGTCTAGCCCCGCATCTTCACCCATCTGGTCGAGTTGGTCTTGGTCAAAGGCTTGCCCCTCTAATAATTGGCGGAGCAAATCTTGTAGGGCTTGGTCTAATCCGACCAGAGACCGTAATGCCTGTTGGAGCATCTCTTGTTCTTCTGGGGTCAAATTGTCTGGAATATTTTGGAGTGGTGGCACATTTGACGCAAAAAAGAGGGGATAAAAATAATCGAATACTTGGTGGTCATGCGATTCTTTGACCAAGGTACTTTTGAGCGTAGACTTAAAATGATTTTGGTTGTCTACACCTACCTCATCTACCCCATATACGGCATCTTGGCTTTCTGCCAACGAAATTCGCACACCAGCCGCCCGTAATGCGCGTACAAACTCGACCATCCGCTTGTCCATAATTGTACCTCTTCTTATCCAAAACAGATTTTTACCATTATAGGGTATAATCATTATAATTAGATAATAAACCCAATTTGGCTACTAGCACAAGCATGATATGGCGTTATAATGAAAGTAAGGTTAATAAGAAAAGCGTTATCATCTCTTGTTGGAGTATTTGGTTAATGATGACAAAAAAAACTTCGTCTCCGCTAGAACATTCACTCTTTGAACTCATTCGCCAAGAAATTCCAGATGTGGCGTTGGTACGATGCACCAAAAACACCCTCATTCACCTGTCCCACACCCTAGAAGATACCATCCTCAAAAATAAAATCCCTGCAATGTTATTCACAGGGTTTCAGGAATCATCGCATTGGAATGAAGAGACGGCACGCTATCAGGAATTGGCAGAAGTCGCCATGCAGATTTGTATCTTTGCGGGCAAACCGTTTCCCCCAGAAAGCGAAGCCAATCAGCTTCATATTGAATTAGCCGATGGCGACCCATTGCGCCAAGAGTGGTTTTTGCTCATCCTATCTGACCAATTTTCGGTGTTGCTGTGTGGTCAAGACACCCTAACAGGTGCATTAGAAGATAGGGACCGCGAGTTTGATACCATCTGGACATTTGATGAGGAAAAAATTAATCACACACTCAATATTTTAGAGCGTGTCATCGCCCACTATCGCCCAGAGCGTCTCCTCGCGTTGCAACAGTCACGGCAGACATTTACCCTCAATCCACCCAATGAAACACTCCTCTCAAAATTTGTCATGGATGTTTTGCGTTATGAGAACACACTCAACCGTGAAATCCGCCAACAGACTATGTTACTAGAGACGATTATGGTCAATGTGGGGCAATATGCCTATGTCATCGAGGGACAATCCGATGGCAAAAGCACCCTGCGTTTTGTCTCTGGCAATGTGAATAAATTATTTGGGTATAACATGGCATCATCACAAGATGCCCAATATTGGTTTGAAAAACTCATTCATCCAGATGACAAAGCGCGTTTTTATGCCAATCAAAGCAGACTAGAAAACAGTATATTTTCATCGAATGAGTATCGGTATGTGCGCCAAGATGGGCAGATTCTGCGGTTACGTGTGACCAGCCAGATGGTCATGAATCCCAATGGGTATACACGCTATGGCACATTTCAGGATGTGACCTCACTGTATGATTCGGAGCGTATTCAACAAGAAAACGAAAAACTCGGACGACAATTGGAACAAGAAAAAGAAATTAATGCCACCAGAGCCTATTTTATCAATTCGGTCATGCACGAATTTCGCAATCCCTTAGCAACCATATTGCTCGCCAGCGAGATGGTAGAACGCTACAGTAAAAAAATGACCGAAGACGAAAAAATTAACCGTCTGAAGATTATCCAAAATCAGGTGATTCATCTTCGCACCACCTTGGATGATATGAGCCTCATCATGAATAACGAACTACATGAGATGGGATTTAACCCAGAACCAGAAGATGCCGATATTTATTTTGGCGAACTTATAGACCGTTTTCGCAAGGGAAAAGGGGTAAATCATCGTGTAATCATTGAGGATACCATCCCAAAAATTCCTGTTTTGCTCGATACCCGCTTGCTCAAATATGTCATTCCCGCGTTATTGAGCAATGCCACTCACTATTCGCCACGCAATAGCACCATTATATGTCGGTTTTATCAATCGGGTGAACACATCCTGTTTTTGGTCACCGATGAGGGCATCGGGATTCCTGTGGATGACCAACCAAACATCTTTAAGCCCCTTTTTCGTGCTAGAAATGTGTCGCCAACACATCATGGGGGGGGATTGGGTCTGACCATTGCCGAAGAATGTGTGACCATGCACAAAGGAAAAATTGAATTTATCACCCAAGAAGGGGTGGGGTCTACCTTTACGGTAATATTGCCCTATATGCCTGCATAACGGTATAATAGCTAAAAAAAGGTGCCTCATGTCTGCCAATCCACAAATCATCTTCATGACCTATCCAGAATTTGACCGCTATCTGGCTATGCCTGCCAACCATGACCGCTTATTGGAATTATTTCATGGGGAGGTTATCGAAAAAATGCCCACACAGCGACATGGCATGATTGCCGTCAAGATTGCCTCACGTCTATTGACCTATGCCGAAACATACGGGGGGCGGGTAGGGACAGAAATCCGTCACAAAATGCCCAATGATGCCCATAATGCCTTACAACCTGATGTCGCTTATTACCTTGATACTGATGAACCGATTATTGAGCGTGGCGCAACCCCATATATGCCCGATTTGGTCGTGGAAATTAAATCACCCGATGATAATTTGCGGGTGATGCGCCAAAAAGCCGATTATTATTTGGAGCATGGTTCACAAGTGGTCTGGATTATTCACCCAGAAAAACGACTGGTCATCATCACCAGCGCCCAAGAAGAAATTATTTTGAATGAAGCCGATACACTCACTGCACCCACCCTATTGCCCAATTTTTCACTGCCCATCAATTACATTTTTGGCTGATAAATATTACCCCAATAAGGATAGAACCATGCGTTTTCCAAATATACCCATAGAAGCCATTCGCGCCCTGCCCGTCATGCACACCCAAATCATCCCCAAAGCCTATGAGGATGAAAATGGTCACATGAATGTGCGCCATTATATGAGTGTGTTCGATGATGCGGGCTATACCTATATCAGCACAGTCGGGTTATCCATAGAGTATCATCAACAACATGGCACAGGCGGATTTGACCTCGAACATCATCTGCATTATCTCAACGAAGTCCTCATTGGCGATACGGTGACCGTCTATTTGCGTTTTGTTGGATGCTCCCCCAAGCGCACTCACTATATCATGTTCATGGTCAACGAAACGCGGGGCAAATTGGCGGCGACCATTGAGTGTGTCAATTCGTTTGCAGACCTCACCCAACGCAAAACCGCGCCATTCCCAGAAGATATTTATCAGAATATTCAGGCATGGGTAGCACAACATACCGCGCTGGCGTGGGATGCGCCCGTGTGTGGTGTGATGAGCGCCTAATTTTATAGAGGATACCCACATGCACCCCATAACCATCACCCATATCACCCTACACCCCATCGCACTCCCATTTGTAGAGGTCTTACGCACCAGTTTTGGCGTAGAAGAATTTAAATCTGCGATTATTGTGGAATTACACACCGCCGATGGTGTGATTGGTTGGGGCGAAATTGTTGCCGATGTGCGTCCGGGCTATGGGTCAGAGACCATGACCACCGCCGAACATATCGCCAGTGAATTTTTGCTCCCCTTGCTAATCAATCAGACCATCAGCCATCCATCGGCTATATTGCACCTGTTTAAGCCTGTGCGCGGACACCATCACACCAAAGCAGGGATAGAATCTGCCGTGTGGGATGCTTTTGCAAAATCCAACGGCATGTCATTGGCGAGTTTGTTCACCGCCAGCCTGCCCGATGGTCACGCCTCACGAGGTGTCGCGGTGGTCGGTGTGAGCATTGGTATTCAACCATCGCTAGAGGCGACCATCGCCATCATCCAAAAACGGTATGATGAGGGCTATCGGCGGATTAAACTAAAAATCAAACGTGGCTGGGATATAGAACTCGCACGCGGCATCCGTGATGCCATGCCCGATATTTCCCTGATGTTGGATGCCAATAGCGATTATACCCTCGCAGATGCCGACCATCTGACGCAACTGGATGCGTTTCATCTGTTGATGATAGAGCAACCCCTCGCAGATGATGATATTTTTGAGCATAGCCAATTACAGGCATACGTGAAAACGCCGATTTGCTTGGATGAGAGCATGAAATCGGCACACGATTTGCGTGTAGCGCTCACATTAGGGGCGATTGATATTCTTAACCTCAAACCTGCCCGTGTGGGCGGATTCACCCAAAGCCTGATGATGTACCAGATGTGTGCAGAAAATAATTTGCCCCTGTGGATTGGTGGCATGTTAGAAACAGGCATCGGACGGGCGCAAAATGTGGCGTTGGCATCGTTGCCTGCGGTGACATTGCCGTGTGATATTTCTGCCACCAACCGTTATTTTGACCCCGATATTACCGAGCCACCGTTCATCCTCAACCCCGAAAATAGCACGTTGGCTGTACCACCGGGCTTGGGTATTGGCGTGGAGGTGATTCCAGAACGCCTAGAAGAAGCAAAAGTACGTTGGCGGGCGCATATTTTCTCATAGCCCAATTTATCCCAATAGCAAAAATTGGGAATAAGCATACTTGACAAATCCGATAGACTCAGTTAATATTCAATCATGACTTACTTAATCGGATTAATTCTGATAGGAAAATCACCCCTATGAACCATCTAGCCTGTTTTACCCCCATGTGTTGCATGTGTAAGTGTATGGAGACCCCATAACGCTGAGGCTAGGTGTTGGTTGGCGAATGCCGACTATCTAAACCCGTAGAACACACGCCTCAGCACACGCTGAGGCGTTTTTGCATGACCACTCAAATGCCTCCGTGATGATGAGGTGTTTTTGTTCTTTTGTGGAGTGGCAAGTCTACAAATCATTTTTTAGGTATTTAACCATTCTCTTGGAGGAGAAAAAACACATGAACATTCGTAAATTTGTTTTGGCAATACTGATTATCGGGTTATTGGCGCTGGTGTCCATCATCGGTGTGGTCGCCCAAGAAGAAATTTCGGCAGAAGTCCTCGTAACTGCCGATTGGGTCGAAGAAAACCTGACCAACCCCAATGTTCGCATCATCGAAGTGAGTGTAGATTCTGGCGTATATGAACGCGGTCACATCCCTGGTGCAGTCAACTTTGTGTGGCACACCGACTTTGTAGATACACTCCAACGTGATATTGTCTCTGCGGAACGTTTTCAAGAATTGGTACAAGCCGCAGGCATCAACCAAGACACCACCATCATCCTCTATGGCGATTTCAATAACTGGTTTGCGGCATGGGGCGCATGGATTTTTGACATCTATGGCGCAACCGATGTGCGTTTGCTCGATGGTGGGCGCGTGAAATGGGAAGCCGATGGACGCGCTTTGTCTGTGAATGCAGAAATTTTTGATGCTGGCAATTTTGTTGTGGCAGAACCAAACCTCGACCTGCGTGCGCGTTTGTGGGATGTGTTGAGCGTGGTTGAAGGCGAAACCGCCGCCTCCCTCGTGGATATTCGCTCGGTTGCCGAATATAACGGCGAAATTTTTGCCCCAGAAGGTGTGCAAGAATTGTCTGTGCGTGCTGGTCATATCCCTGGTGCCGTGAATGTCCCCTGGGGTCAAAATGTGAACGCCGATGGCACATTCAAATCAGTTGAAGAACTCCGTGCCTTGTATGCAGGCTTGGGCATTGATGGTAGCCAACCCATCATCACCTATTGCCGCATTGGTGAACGTGCCGCCCTCACTTGGTTTGTGTTGACCAAATTATTGGGCTATGATGTGTCTCTCTATGATGGTTCTTGGACAGAATATGGCAACGCCGTTGGTGTCCCCATCGAAAACCCCGCAGGCACAATTTGGGGTGGACGCTAATTCATGACGGAAACAACCGTTGGGGGTGGCTCGCTTGATGGGCGCGCCCCCATCCCATTTGAAATATCACGCAATGGGGCAATCCGAGTTGGGATTGCTCTTTTGGTCGTTATAGGACTTATCATCGCCACGCATCTGCTCTATACCCCCGATGCCCAACGTCAGGGGATGCGTGACTCTTTTTCGTTGCTGATAGGTGTGGCGCTCGGTATCGCTATGATACGCGGGCGATTTTGCTTTTTTTGCATCCTCCGCGATTTTATCGAACATGGCAATAGTGGCGGGTTATTCTCCATCGTCACCGCGTTGGCAGTCGGTGGTATCGGCTATGCGATTGTCTTTGGCGCACAATTACCCAACCCGTCACGCGGGACAGCATCGCTCACCGCCCATATCGGACCAGTGAGCTGGGTATTGCTCGCCGCAGGTGGCGCGTTTGGGATTGGCATGGCACTCTCTGGTGCGTGTGTGAGTGGACACTTATATCGCTTGGGCGAGGGCTATCTGCGTGCGCCCATCGCCCTTTTTGGCACACTCATCGGCTTTGGCGTGGGATTTTTCACATGGCAAAGTATGTATTTAGAAGCCATCCGCCCTGCGCCTGTCGCGTGGTTGCCAGAAACAATAGGCTATGGCGGGGCATTGACCGTGCATCTGGTGGTGCTATCGGTCATAGCGATTTTCCTCCTGCGCTTTTTGCCTAGCCTACCCGCCCGTGAATCGGGAAAAATTACTGTCAAAAGCCTCTACGAAACGGTATTCGTCCAACGCTGGAATCCGTTATTCACAGGGGCGCTGGTCGGTATGATTGGCACATTCGCCTATTTTCGGGTGAATCCGTTGGGTGTGACCTCGCAAATCTCCACCATCGCCCGCACCACCTTGCAAAATGGTGGCTATTTGGGCGATAGGCTCATTGGGCTAGACACCTTTCGGGGATGCGCGGCACTCATCGCCAACACCATCACCGAAAACGGATGGCTGGTGATTGGGCTGGTATTCGGCTCATTTGCGGTGGCACTCATGGGCAACAAATTTAAGCTATCCACGCTGACCGTCCGCAACAGCACCACCGCGTTATTGGGTGGGATATTGATGGGATGGGGGTCTATGCTGGCGTTGGGTTGTACGGTGGGGACATTGCTATCGGGGATATCGGCATTTGCCATATCGGGATGGGTCTTTGCCATAGCGACATTTATCGGTGTGTGGGTGGGTATCAAACTCAAACTGCACACACTGTAATGAATATAAGATATGGGGACGACATACGGCTATCGCCTAATCGTCCCTTACATCCCTAATAAAAAACTATCCCCGCCGTTGGGCATCCATGACTGCCACCGCCGTCATCGCCACAATATCATCTACCTCTGCACCCATCTGCAACACATGAACAGGCGCTCCGAGTCCTAATAACACGGGACCAATTGCTTCGGCATTGCTTAGTCGTGAGAGCAATTTGTAGGAAATATTGGCAGAGTTTAAATCTGGAAATACCAGCACATTGGCATCTTTCACAGCGCTAAACGCATAACGTTGCTCCACAATATCTGCCACCACCGCAGTATCGGCTTGCATTTCACCGTCTACGGCAATATCGGGGCGTGTTTTGCGGATAATCTCGACTGCCGCCGCCACTTTATCAGACGATGGATGACGGGTATCGCCAAAATTGGAGAACGACAACATCGCCACACGCGGGTCAATTTCTAGCGATTTGGCAAAATCTGCTGATAAAATAGCGATTTCTGCCAATGTGGTCGCGTCTGGCTCAATATTGACAGTTGTATCGGAGAACAGATACACACGGTCTTTGACAATCATCAAATACACACCACACACATGCTTCACATGCGATGCGGTATGGAAAATTTGCAACGCGGGGCGGATAATTTCTTGATAGCTGTGTTCGACACCCGCCACCAATGCGTCTGCTTCGCCCATATTGACCATCATCAACCCAAAATGGGTACGGCTACGGATGAGATTCCGCGCCAAATTGAGGTTCACACCCTTGCGTTGGCGCATTTCGTAATAAGCTTGGGTGAATTTTTCGTGATGCACCTCATCTTGCAATGGGGTGATAATGGTGGGGTGAAAATCTAAGCCCAAATCGGCAATCATTTTATTCACTACATCGGGAAAACCCAATAAAATCGGTTCTGCGATACCTTCTTGTTGCACCTGATAAGCGGCGCTGATGATTTTGGTATTTTGCCCTTCTGGATACACCACACGGATTTTTCGCCCCATTTTGGCATGATGAATGATGCTGTTGCGGACGGTGCGCCCGTGTCCTTGCCGTGCGATGAGCATTTCACGATATTTATTGAGGTCAATCTCGCGCCGTGCCACACCGCTTTTCATCGCCGCTTCTGCAATCGCTGGCGCAACCCAAAGCAATACACGCGGGTCTAATGGCATAGGAATGAGATATTGGCGACCAAATTCGAGGCTTTCTAGCCCGTAGGCACGTAAGACACTCTCTGGAATCGGCTCATGTGCCAATGCCGCCAATGCTTTTGCCGCCGCCATTTTCATCTCTTCGTTGATACTCTTAGCATACACATCCAACGCGCCCCGAAAGATGAATGGGAAGCCCAGCACGTTATTGATTTGGTTAGGATAGTCACTGCGTCCTGTGCCGACAATGGCATCTGGGCGCACAGCCATCGCATCTTCTGGCTTGATTTCTGGGTCTGGATTTGCCATCGCAAAAATGAGGGGATTTTCTGCCATACCTTTTATCCATTCGGGATGAACTGCCCCCGCAACTGATAATCCCAGTACCACATCCGCCCCGACCAGCGCCTCTTCCATCGTGCGGATTTCGCGCTTGGTGGCAAATTCGGCTTTGTATTTATTCACACCATCACGCCCTTGCCAAATGATGCCTTTGGAATCGAACATGACGATATTTTCGCGTTTCACACCCAATACCACATAAAACTTCGCGCAGGCGATGGCACTTGCACCAGCACCAGTGACGACTACTTTTAGATCGCTAACCTTTTTACCAGTTACTTCACAAGCATTCATCAGTGCCGCACCAGAAATAATCGCTGTACCATGTTGGTCATCATGAAAAACAGGAATATCCATCTCTGCCTTGAGCCGTTCTTCCACCTCAAAGCAGATGGGTGCGGCAATATCTTCCAGATTAATCCCACCGACAGTGGGTTCGAGTGCTTTACAAAAGGCAATAATTTCCTCAGCAGTTCTGGCTTTAATTTCGATGTCGAATACATCCACATCGGCAAATCGTTTGAACAGCACACCCTTACCTTCCATCACAGGTTTGGATGCCTCTGGTCCCAAATCGCCAATGCCCAAAATGGCAGTACCATTAGAAACAACCGCGACTAAATTGCCTTTGGCGGTGAGTTCATAAACTGATAGGGGATTGCGGTCAATTTCCCAGCAGGCTTCTGCGACCCCTGGTGAATATGCGAGTGTGAGATGATGTTGGGTGGTGAGGGGTTTGGTGGGGGTAACTTCTATTTTTCCAGGGCGACCTTTACGATGATAATCGAGCGCCTCTTGCTTGGTATATGCCATGAGATTTTTATCCTTAAAAAGCAATATTCAAAACTTTATCACCATTTTAGCATATATCCATCGGTAACAATTGCCTAGTGATGAGGCTCATCTCATTTAGGCAAAAATGTCATGTTCGGGTCTTGTGAACGAGTCACCTAATAATGATTCTGATGGATAATCGGGGGATATGAATCACGTATCTGGACGATAAATCGTAAAACAAATTATCCGCTTCCAAATTGAATGCACCCCGCATCGGCAAAAACAGGGCGTGAGCAATAATTGATATGATATGATATGATTAAATTCACATAGGGTTTTTGAAAATAAAGAGGATTTTTTTAATGAGCAAAAATATTTTAATCAGTGTCCCTCTCAAACATAATTGCAATACTTATCAAAGCAGGCTTAAAGCTGAGTTTTTGTACAAACTATCGCAAGATGGCATTACCCCACATATTTTTGGAGAAGAAGGCGCAGTCGCTCCCCCAAGTGCATGGTCGTTGGATGTGTTACAAAATTTCATGCAAGGCTGTGATGGGGTAGCGGTTCTGGGCTTGATACGGCATCAAGGCGGTCATGTCGCAGAATACAACCATATTGAAGGAGCATTAGCACTCGCCTATCGTATTCCGTTATTCCTAATTCACGAAGAAGGTGCTGTGAATCGCGGGATTCTTGACCCGCAACAGACATCAAGCTACACGGTCATGATACATACACCAGCGATTCCAGTGAATGCACCATCAGGTTGGTTCAATACCGATGCACAATTCAATGCTGATTATAATAATTGGCGCAGTCATCTATAAGCAACACAGGCTTATCAATTTCAATGCCCGCCGATTTATTCCCTAAAACGACGGGCAAACAAGCCTCATTCCTGATGGTCTAAGCGTTTTTGCATCGCTTCACCAATGGCAACAGCATCGCCATCGGGGTGCGTGAGCATGGTGTGGATAATGCGTTCTTGCTCACCCACATTTTTATTTTGGCTGAGTTTGGCTTTGGCATCTACCCGCGAGATGGGCATCTCAAAACCCACTATACCGCGCATCATGCCGTCTTTGAATTTATCGGTTAGCCCCTGCCATTGGGTCATATAACTGGCTTCGTGGGCGAGCATCAATTCATCCATGAGCGCCAGCATCGCCTGTGGGTTATCTTCATAATGCACCACTTGCGCGTTGCCATAGGCATGAACCGCCATATAATTCCATGTGGGGACACTTTCGATTTTATCGTAATGTGTGGGCGATATGTAAGCGTGCGCCCCTGTAAAAATAATCAATGTTTCGCCATCTGCCAGTGTTTTCCATTGTGGATTGGCTTTGGCAAAATGGGCGCGTAGGGTCATTATTTCGCCTTTGACCGTAATGGTGATGGGGATATGCGTGGCGATAGGCACGCCATCTTGCACCGATACCACCGTAGCAAAATTATTGCCTCGCATAAACGCGAGAATCTCGGCGGGGTCATCCATCACATTGATTGCAGGTATATACATCCAAATTCCTCCAATTGATTGCATAGCAATTGTGTGTCTATCAAGCTAAAATTATCAGTAATTAACCACAAGCACAATAACCATTTAGATACAGAGGTAAAATGTCTATGAAAGCCATTATCACAGGTGCAAATGGCACACTCGGCAAGGGCTTACGTCAGTATTTAGAAGCGCGGGATGATGTCGTTATCCCGTGGGATAGGTCACGAGTCCCCATTGATGATTATGCCCAGATGGAAGATTTTGTCCGTCAGACCACGCCCGATGTGATATTTCATCTCGCTATTCCGTCACAGCTGACTGGCAAAGATAATGAAAATTGGCTGGTGAATTATCATTGGACGAGCGAATTGGCATGGATTTCTCGGCAACAGAAAATCAAATTTGTCTATAGTAGCACCGTGATGGTCTATACCAATGACGCAGTGGGTCCATTTACACCAGAATCTACACCAGATGCCAAAACAGGTTATGGCTACGATAAATTACAGGCAGAAGAACGCACCTTCTCGCAAAATCCCGACGCGGTTGTGGCGCGGTTAGGGTGGCAGATTGGGGAAAAAGCGGGGTCTAATAACATGATTGATTTTTTTGAGAAGCAGATGCTAGAGCATGGTGAAGTGCGGGCGAGTCGGCGATGGTTGCCTGCTTGCTCATTCATCCCCGATACCGCCAGCGCCTTAGTCAGCCTTGTAGATAAATCGCCAACGGTATATTTGGTCAATTCAAACACCCGTTGGACATTTTATGATATTGCGGTGGCATTGAACGAAAAACACGGCAACCGATGGAATATCACCCCCATCAACGATTTTATCTATGACCAACGGATGCGCGATGCACGGGTCAATATTCCAGAACTCAATATGCGCCTGCCCAATTTGCCACGCTAAAAAATGTTATGTGGCTTGGTGAAAAATACCCGATAGGTCTATCGCGTTATACACGAGGAGCAACGCCAATATCACATTGACCGTCCTCTGATAAGCAGGACGGCGCAGGATTTGTTTGGTCGCAGACCCAAACAGCGCCCATGTGGAGGTAGAGACAAACGCGACACTTGCCAAAAGCACCGCCGAGATGAGCAATAACACGATATTGCCCGTGATACCAGCGAGGAAGGTGCTATAGAGCGCCAATCCATACAGCCATACTTTGATATTGAACAGTTGCAACAATAAGCCACTGCCATAACCCAATGCTTGTGCGTTCTCTGAAGAAAATTCATAGCTCAATTTGAGCGTTTTATATGCCAGCCACAAAATATATACTGCCCCAACGAGGCGCATCGCCCCTTCTATAGTGGGGATAATGGCGTATAAAGTGCGAGAAATTAACCCCGTGACAAACATGGTCAGAAAAAAGCCTGTGGTAACACCTAAGATATAGGGGATGGTTTTGCGATAGCCATAAATCACCCCCAATGATGAACTGCTGATATTGTTGGGACCAGGGGTGAAGGTGGTAACAATCACAAAAATGATGAACGCGCCAAAATTGATTGTATCCATAGAATCTTTCTGATGATGAGAAAATTAGGCAGATAAAACCCCACGAATCCGCAAAAGCAAATCGTTGAGGGCAGGTTTATTGGTGGGTGACTCTGGTAGGTGGCTTTTATCTCGATAGGTTTCTACCAATTGCACCAAACGGTCATATTCACGCTGATGAAATTCTACATCTGCATCACCTAATACGCCATGCTCTGTCCCAGAAACTTTTTTGGCTATCAAATCGGGGATATAGGGCAGTTTATAGTGGTCATTTAATATGATTAAATTGGCTTCTAATTCGCCTATTTGCATGAGGTGAATGGCTGTCAATAGCACCCGATACACATAGAGCAATGGCTTGGTGCGGCGCGGATTTTCTTTGAGAAATAATCCCCATTGAGTGCGGGCAAATCCCAAATAATGATGGGCATGATTTTTGGTGATGCACCCCTGTGTGAGCGACTTGAGTTCTTCATGATGCGCGGTTGTATGAATAATATGTGGCGAAAGCACTTGCTCCAACACATAACCATTGCGCTTGAGTAACAATTCAAAAAATTTGGAGACATCATGCGTCACGAGGTCTAGCTCAATGCTATCCACATCGCCAGAAAATTCGATGGTGTCTTGGATGGGATATAACCCCAACATCTCGCGCAATGGCAAAATATGCACCCCGCGCAAATCATAATCGGAATCAGGCGAGGGGAAGCCATATAAGTGCGCCCCACTCACCGTTGCAAACAGCAATGGATAGGGTTGCTGGGCAATAATTGTTTTGAGGGTGTCCATTGGTAGTATCATAAAGCACTTCTCCGCGCTCGGATGAGATAGTCATTAGCCTGTTCATAATTTGGGCGTTCTGGGAGTGATGTTTTCTGAAACACATCCTCAAATTGCTTGTGTAGCGTCAGTCGCCATTGATTCACGTCATCCCATACCATTTCGCCATGCCGAATGGCTAATAAGCGTGGGCGATGGCTATCTGGCATACGCACAGGAATAGCGCCTTCTTGGAGGGCAATAATGCCAGATAGGAGTAATCGAATCAGGTGCATGGCATGTTTCCAACGGATTTCGCCATAATTTTCAATATCTTTTTGCAATTTGCGAAATTGCGACAGCACATATCCATTATAGGTCTGATAAATGAGTTTGGTCACAAAAATATGACGCATATCCAGCAATTCTTGTGCCAATGGCGTGATATACTCAACCAGTGGCGTATAGAGACATTCTAAAATATTGGGGTTGGCTTTAAGTGCCAAAGTGATAAATTTTTCCATCTCCCAATAAGATTCTTCGCCCCGTTCTAATTGGTCTGGCACACCAAATAGCGACCACTGCAAATTAGCGGGGGGAAGATAAATCCCGCGCAGGTCGGTATCGGATTGTTCGTTATCGAGTCCATAGGCGCGTGAGCCAATCACACACCGATAAATCACATATTGATACAAATCGGTATGCGCGTTGTAATCGGCTGGCATCGTGGGATTTTGATGATGACTACGGACAGCAAGCTGGTCACGCTTCAGCGATAACTCTGTGCCATCCAAAAAACGCACGCGATAGGCATGGGTCGCATCCACTGGGGATTTGAGGATAATCCCCACCGTTCCAGCCATAAATGAGACGGCACCATCGGTCACTTGAATACGTGTTACAACTTGTGTCCCAACAGGCATAATGAGTGGTAATTGGGTCATAATTCACACTTTCCTAGATTTTTGACCCATTATGAACTATAATAATCCTCTAAGCAAGTGGCAACTGGAGGTGTGACATTAATGACGATATCAAATCTATAGCGGATATTATTCGGCTGGTGCAAGCAGGCTTCAGCGATTGGGGACACTATGGTTATGTAACTGTTCGCAAAAAAGATGCCTTGCTCATCTTTAATTATAATACAATGGCACAATATGAAGGTCGGTGGAATTTTTTTGAGCGCATCAGTCGTGGTCTCATTATTAACCATGAGACAGGTGAAATCGTTGCTCGTGCCTTCGATAAATTCTTCAATTGGGGTGAATCTGCTCGTGTATCTCATGCGCCGATTTTGACCATCACAGAAAAAATGGATGGTAGTCTTGGTATTCTCTACCGTTGGCAAGGCGAATATTACATCGCCACACGCGGTAATTTTGATAGTGACCAAGCAATATGGGCAACGACATTTTTACAGGCAAATTATGATTTACACAACTTAGCCGATGAACTCACCTTATTATTTGAAATCATCTATCCAGATAACCGCATTGTGGTCAATTATGGTCAACGAGAAGACCTTGTGTTGCTGGCAGTACGGAATCGGCATACGGGCGATTATCTGCCATTGGAGCAAATGCGCCATATTGGGGAACAATATGGTTTTTCGTTACCCAAAGTTCACACCTTCTCTGATATAGACCTGTTGATAAAAAATGCCAATATGCTGGATATAACTACTGAAGGCTATGTGGTCGAATTTAGCGATGGTCAACGATTTAAGTTCAAAAGTCTGCGTTATCTGGAACTGCATAAGCTCATCATATCACTGACATTCAAAAATGTGCTAAAAGCGATGCAAAATGGCACCATTGAGGCGATACTCGCTACTATCCCCGATGAATTTCTGGATGAAACACGGGGCTGGATTCATGCTATTCAGGTAATCATTGCACAGGTAAAAAACGATGTTCGGCAGGTCTTTGATACCGCGCCAAAAGAATCACGGAAAGAATTTGCTCTGTGGGTAGCGCAATATCATCCATCTCTATCGCGCTATTTATTCCCGATGCTAGATGGCAAGGATATTGAACCGATAATTTACCAGTATTATGATTGGGGAAATGATGAGGGAGCAGGTTAACTCATGATAAAGAAAAAACCAGCGTGTGTGCTGGTTTTTTTGAAATAAAATGATATGACCCCCGTGGGACTCGAACCCACAACCTATTGATTAAGAGTCAACTGCTCTGCCGATTGAGCTAGGGAGCCAAATTACAAGAATCGTATTATAGGGGTATCATCCCCCTTTTTCAAGCCTAATGGAACAACTATTTTGAATTCAAATGATTTTCAAATTTCAATGGATAAGCATTTTCAAGTCAATTATCAGCTTAAAGCACCCCTATCCCCCCAGCCCCCTTATCCCC
>DAOTUO010000236.1:0-3640 GCA_034436595.1 Anaerolineae bacterium
ACCCGCCATCACACCCGACCATCGGGCGGTGGTGCGCCGAGAATTAGACGCGACAATTGCCCATTTATATGGGATTGAGCATCATGAATATCAAGATTTGCTCAAGGCGTTCCCGTTGGTGTTCCCCAATAATAAAGACGGGGATAAGGCGCGTGAGGCGTATGCGAGTGGCTATGTTGAGGTGAAAAATCGGCTGGGGTTATAGCAATCATCGCCTATCCCCAAGCCCCATGCGTTTCACTGCACGACACCATTCATATTTGAACTGGGTACGATAAAAATCGGCAAATTTCTAGGCTACGGCAGGCGGTGAACCACCCGTTGAAGGACAAGCACATGATAAATTTGACCCAATATATCGCCCTTTTGCCACTTTATTATATGTGTCGTGGAGTGAAATTTGATGGGGAGGGGTTGGTGTGGGGATAAAAAGCATTATGGTGCCATGATTTGGCAAAATTCCCCCTATTTCCTTAACATAGGTTTGATAAAATGGTTTGTCTCATTATAAAAATGACAAATCTATAGTAGGACATGATTTTTCATGTCCAGAGTTAAGGAAAAAAACATCTGTGAATGTCACTCGTCAAGATTTACGCAATATCGCTATTATCGCCCACGTTGACCATGGCAAAACAACCCTAGTTGACGGAATGCTCAAGCAAAGTAAGGTTTTCCGCGAAAATGAAGTCATGACCGAGCGCGTACTGGATTCAAACGCGCTGGAGCGTGAACGTGGTATCACCATTTTGTCAAAAAATACCGCAATCAATTATGGCGATGTAAAAATTAACATCGTAGACACCCCAGGTCACGCCGATTTTGGTGGTGAGGTGGAGCGCGTGTTAAACATGGTGGATGCGGCATTGTTGCTGATTGATGCCGTAGAAGGTCCGATGCCCCAAACTCGTTTTGTGTTACGTAAGGCATTGGGACTAGGGTTAAAAGTCATTGTGGTCATCAACAAAGTAGACCGCCCTCACTCGCGTATTGAAGATGCGCTCAACGACACCTTTGACCTGTTCATTGAATTGGGCGCAACCGATGAACAAACCGATTTCCCGGTGGTATATGCCGTTGGCATTGAAGGACGGGCTGGTTATACTGCCGAAACACTCGCAGACGACCTCACCCCCCTATTCGATACCATCGTCAAAGAAGTTGCCCCCCCATTGGTAGATATGGAAGCCCCCGCCAGCTTGTTGGTGACAACACTCGATTATGACAATTATCGGGGTCAAATTGGTGTTGGACGTGTCCATAGTGGCAAATTCCAAAAAGGCATGAATATCGTCCGCATCACGCCCGAAGGTCAACGTGTCAATGGGCGGATTGAATATTTGTATACCTACATGAATCTCGCCAAAACCGAGATTGAAGAGGCAAAAGCGGGTGAAATTGTCGCGTTTTCTGGGATTGATGTCATCAGTATTTCCGATACTATCGCAGACCCCGCCGTCAAAGAGGCATTGCCCGCTATCCGCGTAGAAGCACCCACCGTCCGCATGACTTTTGGTGTGAATACATCCCCATTTGCTGGACGTGAAGGCAAAACAGGCTGGGGGACATCGCGCCGTCTGCGTGAACGTCTCTATGGCGAAACGCGCACCAATGTGGCGCTCCGCGTTGAAGATGGTATCAGTAGCGAGAAATTTGTGGTCAGTGGTCGCGGGGAGTTGCATTTGGGCATCCTCATCGAGACCATGCGCCGTGAAGGATACGAATTTGAGGTGAGCAAGCCAGAGGTCATCTTTATGGAAGACCCAGAAACAGGCGAAACCCTAGAACCTATTGAAGAAGCTCATGTCGAAGTGGCAGATGGTAGCACGGGCATCGTGTTTGAACTCATGGGTTCACGGCGTGGTAAGATGGTGGATATGACTGCCGAACACGGCACAACCTTCTTAAAATACCTTGTGCCAACCCGCTTCTTGATTGGTTTCCATAGCCAATTTATGCGTGCCACCAGTGGTATGGGTCAGCTTCATACCCTGCACTATGGTTATGAAGTGCTACAAGGCGAAGCGCCAGAACGTCAATTTGGCAGTTTGGTAGCCGACCAAGATGGCACCGCCACCGCCTATTCAATTGTGGGTCTGCAACAACGCGGGACGTTCTTCATCCCCGCAGGCACAGAAATCTATGAAGGCATGGTGATTGGCGAGAGCATCCGCAACGAAGATTTGAGCATCAATGTCGCCAAAGCGAAACATCTGAATAACTTCCGCGCCAAACCATCAGAAACCACCGATGGCTTAGTGCCACCGCGTGATATGAGTCTCGATGATTTTATCGAATTTATGGCAGAAGATGAACTGCTCGAAGTCACCCCACAGAGCTTTCGCCTGCGTAAACGCATTTTGAACAACGAAATGCGCCTCAAAGCGGTAAAAGCACAGAAAAAATTAGTGGGCGAAAAACAATAATCATTAAAAAAACACCCCGTTCTGGGGTGTTTTTTATTGCTATATTGTGGGGATAAATTCCCGATATTTTTCGCAAAATTGCACGATGAAGGCTTCGGCATCTTCCAATGTTTCTACAATATGCTTGCGGTCTTCTTGCGGACTCACTTTCATCGTTAAACGGACATATTCGCGTTGAAACGGGGTCGTTACAATCAGCGCAACCGGGTGATAGCGCAATTCTGCCTCGCGGTTGACCGTTTGGCTACCGCGTTGCGTGGTACTTAGGGTGAGGCTATCAAACGCGGTGACATCCCGAAAATCATAAATAGACCCCAGTGCCAAGTTGACATTGTCACCAGAAGCCACAATCAACCGCCCTATCCATCCATACACATCACGAGTGACTTGTGCGGTGACTGTCCCACGATATTTGACGCGTAAAATACGAGTGGTTTCATCAAATAAACCATCTATCACATCGGTGTGCAGTTCTTCGTAGTGTCCCATAAAATCATTCCCTCAAATAAATTATGTGCGAACATAGCTTTATGATATAACGAAATGCTGGCTTACATGTGACATCAGCCGATAGAAATTGGTTAGATATGGGTATTAAAAACGGGTGGTGCGTGTGCATCACCCGTTTTTTTGTGCCTTATGGCGCGACAGTAAAATTAATCCCTGTCACATCCACATTGGGATAGAGTCCGGATGTGGTGGTGGCAAATACATCAACAGTCCCACCACCCACAAAATCACAATCCACCAATAAAGTGACCCATGTATTGCTGTTAATTAAATTGATATTGCCTGCTTGCACGGATACTGCCCCACCAGCACCAGCACTTGCCCCTGTGAGGGTTGGTGTACCGGGTTCATTTTCAAGATATTCAAATTGCATAAAATATTGTTGCCCAACGGTGCAAGTATGGCTCGTTCCACCACTAAAATAGGGTGGCGCGATAGCCTGCACATCAATAATCGCATCATAGTTATAGGTATCGCCGTTAGTATCTACCACCACGATACTAATCGTTATGGTGCTATCCAAATAACAATTAATCTGCACATTAAAAGAGTTGCTAGGGGGGCTAAAACTGTTCCCAACGATATTAGCACCCGCAGGATTACTCGATTGTAGCGTGGTGATGCTATTCATTTGATAGGCGGGGAACGCTATATTTGTATAGGTCACAGTCACCAGCGCAGAACTGCCCTCAAAACAAGAATCA
>DAOTUO010000237.1:0-1910 GCA_034436595.1 Anaerolineae bacterium
TAAGCATCCCCATGCCTCAAGGCAGGGACGTTGAATAGACCCAATGCTTACCAGTCTCAGCCAGCAATGGCTCCGTTATGGGTGAATACATAGGCACTTCGGGGTGCTTCACCAGCCCCGAACTCTGCGGTGAACGATTAAACAGGACGAAATGGGAGCCAGCCAGTGTCGTTCACATATAAAACCACCCGATAACATTGACGAGGTGACCATAACCCGCGAAAGCGGAGACCAAAAGGTAACTTTTGATGCAACGTGTATTTGTACTCGACAAAAACAAAGAACCACTCATGCCCTGCAACTCTGCACGGGCTAGGCAGTTATTGAAATTGGGGAAAGCGACAGTTTTTCGTTGTTATCCATTCACAATTATCCTGAAAGACCGCGAAGGTGGGGATACACAACCTGTTCAAATTAAGATAGACCCCGGTAGCCAAACAACAGGCATAGCCATTGTCGCCAAATTCAAACAGAGATTGTGTTGTGTATGGGCAGGTGAATTGAACCATCGTGGTCGGCAAATTCGTGATGGATTATTGAGTCGTAGGCAGTTACGCAGAAGGCGAAGAACACGTAAATTGCGGTATCGCCAAGCACGATTTAATAATCGAAAACGCCTAAATGGATGGCTTGCACCGTCTCTGATGAGCCGTGTTTATAACATTAAAACATGGGTAAAACGATCGATGCACTATATGCCCGTCACACATTTGGCGATGGAACTCGTCAAATTCGATACCCAAGCGATGGTCAACCCTGAAATCAGTGGTGTTGAGTATCAACAAGGCGAATTATGGGGTTACGAAGTGCGCGAGTATTTGCTCGAAAAATTCCGACGGAAATGTGTGTATTGTGGCGCAAAAGATGTATCACTGGAAATTGAACATATCGTTCCAAAATCACGAGGTGGGTCTAATCGTGTGAGCAATTTAACACTGGCGTGTCACCCCTGCAACCAGAAAAAAGGCAATCAAACCGCAGACGAGTTTGGTCATCCTCATGTGCAGAAATTAGCGAAAGCAACACTCAGAGATGCGTCTGCCATTAATGCCACGCGCTGGAAATTGTACCAAACGTTGCAAGGCTTTGGATTGCCTATTGAATTAGGCACAGGTGGTCGCACAAAATACAATCGAGCCATACAAAACTACCCAAAAACCCACTGGCTAGATGCAGTGTGTGTTAGTGAAAGTGGGCAAGCCGTATTTGTCAATCCCAATCACCAACCGTTAATCATAAAAGCGGTCGGTAGGGGTAATCGGCAAATGACTAAACCCGACAAATATGGTTTTCCGCGAGCGACACGCCAACGCAAAAAAATGTATTTTGGATTTCAGACGGGTGACATGGCTAAGGCAATGGTCACATCAGGCAAAAAAGTGGGTATTTATGTCGGGAAATTGACTGTTCGTGCGAGTGGTAGTTTTAATATCACAACCGCAACAAACACGATACAGGGCATCAATCACCGTTTTTTCAAGACCATTCATCAATCAGACGGGTACAATTACATGAAAGGAGAAAGGGCGCTCATCCCCATGCCTAAAGGCAGGGATTTCCGCGCCTGACATTTCGATGACAACACCTGATGCACTCCGTTTTGGCACCGTTGGCGCACCGCAAACCACCCCCAAGAGTGGCACACCATTCGCCATTGAGCATACCAAACAATTGGGATTGGGACATTTAGAAATTGCGTGGGTGCAAAGTGTCCGTGTGACCGATGAATCGTGTGCCGAAATCAAACGTACCGCCCAAAAATATGGCATCACCTTGAGCATCCATGCGCCGTATTATATCAACCTCAACAGCCAGACATCTGAACTCATGGCAAAAAGTGATGAGCGCCTACTCGCCGCCGCCCGCAAGGGATTTTTGGCAGGTGCAACCGAGATTGTCTTTCATCCGGG
>DAOTUO010000238.1:0-5762 GCA_034436595.1 Anaerolineae bacterium
GATAGGGGATAATTTGATTGTTAACTTGGTACGCATGGACGGCATGTATGCCGTCCCTACGGTGTTGATGGATATAGGATATAAATTCACCGCTCATACACCACCTGCCCCCCCACAATGGTCATCATCACGCGCAAATCGGCGTTGAGTAGCACCAAATCCGCATATTTGCCCGTCTGTATGCTCCCTGTGACATTATCTATCCCCAACGCACGGGCAGGTGTGAGGCTGGCGCATTGCCACACATCCTCTAGGCGAGTATGTGTGAACTGAATAAAATTTTTCAGCGCCACATCCATCGTGAGGGTGCTACCCGCCAGTGTGGTGTCATCCAAATAGGCACTCCCATCGCGGATTGTGACCGTGCGGTCATCTAGCGGATAGGTTGTGCCATCTGGTAAACCCGCCCCGCGCACCGCATCGGTGATGAGGATAAGCCCATCACTGCCTTTCATTTGCCACAATAAATTGACCATCTGCGGATGCACATGCACACCATCACAAATCACCTCACAGCGTAATTCTGGCGAGAGCAACGCCCCGCCCACCGTCCCCGGTTCTCGGTGATGCAAGGGGCGCATGGCGTTATAGGTGTGGGTGGTATGGCGCAATCCCACCCCAATGGCATGGCGGATTTGGTCGTAGGTCGCATCGGTATGCCCCGCCGATGTGACGATGTTATGCGCCTCACAAAATTCGATGAGGCGCAAATTTTCTTCAAATTCAGGCGCGAGTGTCACCAATTTGATTGTCCCCGTGTCATACCAAGCCTCAAACTCTGTCATATTGGCACGGCGGACAAATTGGCTACTTTGCGCCCCTGGTTTAGTGGGGTTGATATACGGTCCCTCAATGTGTGCGCCCACAACACGCGCTCCGTCCGTTTTCGATTGTGCGATATTACGGAGCGCGTGATGGATTGCTTCCGAACTAGCAGTCCATGTGGTGGGCAAAAAACTGGTCACACCATGTTGGGCATAAAAATGCGCTAGGGCATTGAGTGCGTGCGGGGTGGCATCCATCGCTTCATGCCCGCCCCCACCGTGAACGTGAATATCAATAAATCCCGCCACAAGGGTAAGACCACTCGCATCTACGACACGGGCATTTTCGGTTGATGGTGCATCACCCGCGCCAAAGCTATCAATAGTATCATTGGCAATTTTTAACCACCCGTGCGGGATGAGGCTACTCTCGGTGATAATTTGGGCATTACACAACATCAACATATCAATCACACTCCTTTTAGTGTGGTGGCGCTAGATGGCATATTCGCCCATCTCGCCTTTATAATCGTGTGAATACAATTGCACATGAAACTGCACAAATCGGCGTATCAAAGAACTGACCAACGAATGACCGAGTTGCTTTTCTACTTCTATCAGACCCTTCTCCATGCGGATATAAGTCACCTTATAGGTCTGTGCCAAAAATGCCAATCGTTCAGAAAACTCGCCTAATACCTCTGGCGTAGGGGCTTCGTATTCCAATTGATGCAGAGCAAGGTTAAACTCGCCATGGGTCGCATCTTTTTGCAAGCGGGTGATTTTTGACCCCATATCCGATTGCATTATGCAGTCGTGCAGGGTCTCTACGCCATTTTTGCCCATCTCTGCAAACGATTGCATCATGCACTCCCGCGATTGTGGCGACTGATTCACCGATGCGCCCAAATCGTTGAGCAAGCGTACAATCATTGCCGCATCATTCAACACATTGGCGAGGGGTTTATCGTTGGCAATCAGGGCAAAATTTGGCAATTTATAAATATGCTCCGCAATCACCGCGATATAATATGCCAGTGTTGGGACAACCAAAATGGCATCGGCGCTCATGAGCAGACGTTCTTCATAGGGCATATCTGGGCAAAAGATGAGTTGATTCATAGCATGATACCGCGCCACTAATCCATCTTGAACCAATCTTCCACCGACTAAAGTATCACATGCGCGGTATAAGTTGTAGCACGTCTCGATATTGGCAATCAGCAAGGCAGGCAAGTTATATTCAATATCGTATATGGTTAGGCTAGGATGCTTGGCTAAAAAGGTTTCTGCAATACTGATATGCCGATGCGGGCTTAGGCTTTGTGCAAATATAGAGATACCCCCCATCGCTTCCATGAACACATCGGTGGGGACAATCACATCATATTGCAAGCGAGCGAGCATGGAGTGGTTAAAGATTAGCAGAGACTCTCGTATCTGACTTGCCCGATGGTCGGTAATGCCAATAGCCAAATTATCCGATACGATTTCATAAATCTGATACCCGTTCATCAACAAGCTATCCTCAATTAACTGCCCCCAGTCATCATCTTTCACCAACCCACCTAACAATAGTGATGTCATTTTCACCAACTGGGTCAGACCAATCACCTGAAGCCACACATCTTGGTGAGAATTATCTTCAAAGAGCGCCCATTGATACAATGTCCGATACGCACCCTCTGGCAAATAATCCCTTACGGTGACATCTAAATGCTGGATATTTGCGTTTAGCGCAAATAAGAAATCTGTGGTCATGAGTTTCATCTTCCTTCTTCGATTATCTGTTGAGTCATTTATATTGTATAGCACTATAAATCCTCAATTCGTAAAGATTTTTTTCAGATAGCAAAGTTGTAAGACAAAAATAATGACCAAACGATTAACAGGACTGTCGTTCTACGATGGTCGTACTGAGCAAGGTCACGCCGTTAATCCGCAGTCCTTCAATCTGACCAATCAATTGGCGGGCGGCACGGCTACCGATTTGCTCCACATCCACACCCACCGTTGTCAGACCCGCCTGTGCCGCCTCTACCCCATCGCCAAAGCCAACCACCGCGATATTGCCCATATTTGCCCCTTCCAAAACGCGCATGGCGGATATTGCCATCAAAAAATCTGCACCCGCCACCGCATCAAACGGAATATTTTGTGCCAAAAATTCACGCATAGAGGCTTCTGCCACATTGGGGGTAAAATCGCCCCGCAAGAACAGGCGGTCATCAATGGGGATATTGTGGCGCATGAGTTGACGACGAAAGGCGGTGGTGCGTTCTATACCGTCGTTTTGGTTCATATCGCCCTGAATAAACACAATACGCTTTTTGGCGCGGTTTGTCACCAGATAATTGACCAATTCGGTGATGCCACCCGTGTTATCGGGGATGACGGCGGGTATGGGCGTATAGCGCACACGGTGGCTGACCAGCGAGAGGGGTTTGCCAGAATGATATAGGTCACGGAGCGCCTCGTTGGGAAGCACGTTGGCAATCACCAACACGCCCGATAGCGCCTTGATATCGAGCGAGATGGGTTTGCGGTTGGCGGGGTCTTGGGCGATGCTATCCACCGCCACCGCATAGCCTTTTGGCTCTGCTATGGCGCGGATACCCGCAATCACTTGTCGCTGAAAAATATTCGTCTCGTCATTGGTAATAATGCCAATCATGCCAAAACTCCTAACTCACGGTCTAGGGCGTGGGCGATAGTGCCAGTGACACTCAGAAGCGGGTCTGGTGCGAGTGTGAATGTGACGGCATCGAGCAATTCGGGCGGGAGCAGATGACTGGCGCGTTCTGTGGCGAGCATGACCAGTTCCTCGCCCATATCGACAATTTCCCCCGCCAATGCGATACGGTCTGGGCGGATAATGCCCGTAATCCACGCGAAAATTTGCGCCAAATGCCCCGCCAATTCATCGTATATCACACCACACAACCAATCGCCCTGCTGGTATCCATAACGAATATCCAGATAATCAAACTGGGCGGGTAGCATGGTTTTGGGGTCGAGATGCAATAATTCGGCAACGCGCCTCTCTACAAATTCCCACCCCAGATAGGCTTCTAGCGGGTCGGATGAGGGTGGCACACGCAACGCGCCCAAATCGCCACTATGATGATAAATCCCACCCGCAAAGGCGATGCCAATCTCGACACTGCCATTGACCAGCACCATCACCAAATGCGGGGCGGGTGTGGCAGATTTGAACGCAGTCAGGGCGCGGGTGGCGAGTTCTGTATTGTTGCCGACATAGGCAGGCACGTTATAGCGGGCTTGCAGATGGTCTGCAAGTGCGAGGTTATACCACCCTAGCGATGGTGCGGCTTTGACCACCCCCGCCTCGCTCATCACGATACCCGGTGCGCCCACCGTGATACACAGCAGGGGCGCATCCAACTGCGCTATTAGCCCATTGATGACCGCCTGCAAAACACCGAGTGCGTCTTTATCTGGCGAATCTTCCAGATAGGCGCGGTGGTGGGCGATAATCTCGCCATTGAGGTCTGCTAAAACCCCATGTGCGCGATTAGCCGTGATGCTCACGCCGATAATCTGGCGTGCCTGTGGACGAAAATGGAGCAGGATAGGACGCTTTCCGCCACTCTCGGTACTCTCGCCATGACCACCCTCTTCTAATAGACCATCGTCTATGAGTTCACCGACAATATCAGAGATGGTCGGTTTGGCGAGTCCTGTATAGATGGCGATGGCGGCGCGGTTGGTCGCCTCACCCGCAAATACGGAGCGCAACACCAAACGGCGATTATGCGATTTTAACCCCTCGCGGGTGGCTTTCTGTGTCATAGCGGTGTCCTAAATTATTCTGGCAGTGGCGTTAATTATTTCCTCTATTATACACAGCCACCGATATATTGCCGAAGCGTATCCCATAAATCGGGATGCTCCCCGCCGATACCCCATATCGAAACCCCGCCGATGGTCGGAAAATCTGCCATTACACGGTCTAATTTGTGCGCCAAGCCGATAGGGTCTGCAAAATACACCACTTGACGGGGCAAACCTGTGATTTTGAAGTCTATATAGGCTTCCATATCATCGGGGTTGCGAAACACCTCTAGCTCAAAACTGGTGAGATAATTGGCGATGCCAGAATATGCCACCGTGACGGCGGGTGGTCTGCTACGCGACCAGCTATAGCCATAAAAATGGAGTCCTAGCCGAATTTTGCTCATGTCCTCGCCAACGGCATCGGTCACACTTTGGGTATAGGTCAACACATCTAGCACCCACGCGGGTGGGCTGATGGGACCCGGTGGCTGGTTGCGGTTGGTGTAGTCGTAGGTCATGAGGCGAAAAATATCCGATGCGGGAATGAGGCGATGCCAATCTTGCGCCAGCGCCCCTTCATACACACCCTCATTGGTCTTGGCGTGGACGGTGACGCTCAAAATACGCCCTTCGGCATGAAGCGCCTCACGCAGACCCTCTACGAACAGGCTAAAATCATCGCGGGTAAAGGCGGGGAATCCTTCATAGTCAATATCTATGCCGTCATAATCCATCCGCAAAACGGTGTCTACGATGGCGGTGATATGCGTCTCGCGCAAATTTTCGCCAATCACATCGGGGATGCTCCCAAAAATACTGGGGATAACCAAGATACCCGCCTCGCGCCATGCCTCTAATTCAGCCAGATTTTCGCCGCGTGGGAGCGTGATGAGGCTACCATCGGGCGCAGGGGTATACCAAAAGGCGTTGACCTCGTTGATAAGGTCGGCTTGGGCAAGAATATCGGCATTTGTGCCAAATTCTGACGATGGATACCACACACTCACACACCACGCGGAGGGCGTATCGGTTTGGGCGTGGGCGGGGATGATGAGCAGAAGCATGAATAAAATGGTTAGGTAACGCATCATGTTTTTTTCCTATATCAATTCATTTTTCATATTTTATAGCGGACGGCAATGCGCCCCACCCCCAACCCCCTCCCCAAAAAATTGGCTGGATGCAGGACGGCATATATGC
>DAOTUO010000239.1:0-2002 GCA_034436595.1 Anaerolineae bacterium
ACCCGCAAAGTATCCCCACAGGCAAACGGCAAGTGGCGGGGCAAGCAGGGTTATATGAGGTGGGGACGTTTTATCAAGGTAAAGGCACGATGTATAATATCAATATTGAGGCAAAACAGGCGGTGGATGAAATTTTGGCACGGTTAGGGAAATAACGCTAATAGGGCATCCCGAAATACCTGAAAACTTCTTGATTGGTTAATGGTCGGGTTCATGTGAGGGGCAATCTCATCCGCCACACGAATTTTTTGTAAGCCACCACCATGATAATAAGCCAGTTCGCGCCCAAGTGCTTCCCATGTACCACCTGTGATGTCATCTGGGTTTCTATATTTAGCAGGTTTATTTGGGTTATAACGAGGATAGGCTTTTTTGATGGCATCTACATCACCAAAATACCATGCCTCTAGTTCTTCGATGACGATACGATTAACCACCTGAAAAGAATCTGGGCTAGCAGTACGTGTTGGGAGCAATGCTTCTTTGGCAATAGTCTCTAATTGTTGCTTGAGTTCTTTACAATCATCATTATCGCGGTCTATCAGAATGAATAGATATTGATTTGATTGAATAAAACGATGATAGGCTCTTAGGCGATTGGGGAGATTTTTAAGTAATGCCATTTTTCCATTCAAATTAAAAAATTCCATACCATAATCTTTATTTAACAAAACATCTTTAACACCTAAAATGCTTGGAACAAGATGATTGAGTGCTATTTCCATAGATTGCTCTTCTACGAAAAATTCTAAAAATACCATCGCCTACCCCTTCTTGCGTTTGGGCTTACCCGAATTGGTCAATGGGTCGCCCGCCTCAAAATAACCTTCCATCCATAAATCACCTAATTTTGCGCCAGCCTCAAGCAAGGGCGGAATACGCTCCATATCCGAAGTGCGTATGGCTTGGGTATAGCCTTCATCATCACGATACAACACCCATAACTCCTCTGGACGCAATCCATTCACAAAAAATGGTGAATGGGTCGTGACCATGAGTTGTGTATTGGCAGATGCTCCACGACATTCTTCTGCTAAACCCTCCAGTAGGCGCGGATGTAGCTGGTTTTCGGGTTCTTCGATACCAATGAATAAGGGTGGTGTAGGGTCATATAACACGGTCAGATAAGCCAGCATTTTGAGCGTGCCATCAGAGGCATATTTCGCCATAATCGGTTTATCAAATGGCGCATCTTTCACTTGTAACACCAAGCGCCCATCTATGGTCATCTCCGCATCCACTTTTTCTAGTCGTGGAACACGCGCCGATAGGGTTGATAAAATATTATTGAGCCGTTGTGGATGTTGTTCTTTGAGATATTGAATCATATTGGGTAAGTTATCGCCTGTGGCAGAAAGTCGCTCCTGTGGACCCGATTCTGGCACGCCTCGCGTATTATCGGCGCTGATATAGGATAGATACCAACCTGTGATAAAATTTCGGAGTGCACTCACACGCGGATGCTTTGCTAATTGTCCAAAGGTGCTTACCGCTAAAACATCACTGGAAGATAGATTTTCCTCAATACGGGCATCTCCCTCTTCTGGATTTTCACCGCTAATTACACGACCTTTGCCGTTTTCAAAATCTAAAAACCGATATGGTGCGCCAAATTTTTTACCTCTGCGCCATGAGAGAATTTCTTTGGCAACAATAGGTCATGATGGGGTTTCATCAATAACTAAATGATAGGTAATGGGTGATGAATCGTGGGCTTCCCGATATTTAATTTCAAATTCAATCGGGCCCGTTGCCCCACGACTTCGTAATTCACCAAACCGATTTCGTTTATTCCACGCATATCGTAACCCCTGTGTAAAACACTCAGACAGAAAAGCGAACACATCAAAAATAGTGGATTTGCCACTACCATTGGGTCCTAAAAACACAGTTAATGGGGTAAATTTGACTTCTAAATCACGTAAGGCACGATAATTTTTGACTCGTAATGACTCAATGCGAGGGACATTAGGATTTAATTTTTGTGACATAGCACACATCA
>DAOTUO010000240.1:0-17692 GCA_034436595.1 Anaerolineae bacterium
TATCGTTTTTTTCTGATGACCTCGATATCGAATCGGCGCTGGCATCAGTCGCCAATTTGAGCGCCGTTATCACAGACACCACCGAAATACTCCAAGTCGAGTCGCAACCCAAATCTGCCCCCAAAGAAACAGTCGCCCCCGTCTTTGAATCCAACTTTCCGCGCCCACCGCTATTCACATTGGAGCGCGGACAAATGCCATCGGTCATCCCCGCGTTGGCACTCATGGCTATCGGCGCGGGACTCACCTTTCTGCTCATCACAGGGGCAGAATCGGTCAATATGGGCTTGGTGGGGCTACTCGCCATTGGCGGGGTATGTGTGTTATTTTTGTTGATATGGCTTGCCAGTGGCAGATGGGCGCGTGGGGCGTTGTTTTTGGCGCTGACCATCGGCATCACCACAGGCATATTGGTCTTTTTATCCCAAACCGCATGGGGCGTAGCAGGCTTTCCGCTTTTGGTCAGTGGATGGGGTGTCGCGGTCATATTAAGCGGATTTCTCTCACCAAAATACACCGCGCAAGGGTTATTTGTCGGGGTGTTGTTGATTGTCATCGGCGCGGTGGGATTTATTGTCACCACAGGACTATTTCCCAGTGACCTCATCCCCGTTGTGAACCAATATGGCGCGATTGCGGCGGGAATCGGCGCAGTATTATTATTCATGCCTGCCATTTTCAAACGGCATCGCTAACCATGACACTCCGCATTGCCATTGATGCCAGCAAGACGACACTCGCCAAGACCACAGGCACAGAATATTATGCCCGTGCGCTCATCAATGCCCTCATCCGCGCCAACACACGCCATGAGTTGCATTTATATTTTCGAGATGAGCCACCCGCCGATTTATTCCCCCAAAGCCCATTGGTGCATTATCATGTTATCCCCTTTAAGCGGATATGGACACATCTCCGCTTTGGCTGGGAATTGTGGCGCACCCGCCCCGATGTGACCTTTGTCCCCGCCCACACACTGCCCTTTTTCTTCCCAAAACGGGCAGTAGTAACCGTACACGATTTGGGTTATAAGCATTTTCCTCATGCCCATCCCGCACGGGGGCGATTTTATTTGGATATGACCACCCGTTATAGCGCGTGGCGGGCGCAGTCGATTTTAGCCGATAGCCGAGCAACCGCCGATGATTTGACCCGTTTTTATCACACATCCGCCGATAAAATCGCGGTGGTATATCCTGCGGTGCATGGGCTAGAGATAGCGCCCGTGTTGCCCAATCATCCCGCGCTCAAAGACCCCTATTTCTTATTCATCAGCACATTGCAACCCCGCAAAAATATCGCCACCATCACAGAGGCATATCGGCAATTCCGAAAAACCGCCAAAAATCCGCCGAATCTGGTCTTAGCAGGGGCAAAAGGCTGGTTATTTGATGAAGCATGGATACAAGGCGAGGGAATTCACCACTTGGGGTATATCAACGAAGCGGATAAGGGCGCGTTATATGCCCATGCACGCGCATTGGTGTTTCCATCCTTATATGAGGGATTCGGATTCCCCATTTTAGAAGCGATGATGTGTGGCACGCCAGTTATCACCAGTACGACATCCAGTTGTCCAGAAGTGGCGGGGGATTCTGCCCTGCTGGTGAACCCAACGAACACGGATGAATTGGTGCAGGCGCTCCATCGGCTACATAACGATGAGGTGTTATGGTCAGATTTGCGCGATAAGGGATATAAACAGGCAGGACAATTTTCTTGGGAACGCACCGCACAGCAAACATTGGCGATTTTGGAAAAAGTAGGGATGAAAAAATGACCCGCTTGCGTTTTCTCATCATCCAGACGGGCGATATTGGCGACCTCATCGTCTCGACACCTGCCCTATGCGCTTTGCGTGAGGCACATCCCACCGCGCATATCACCCTCATGACCACCTCGCACTCTGCGCCTGTGGTGACAGATACGGGCTTGGTGGATGAAATAATCCCGTTTGACCGTAGCCAATTCAATAGCACCACCGCGTTTTTTCGTCCAAAAAATTTACGGCGGGTGTGGTCACTCCGCAAAAATAATTATGATGCGGTGCTATTTTTCCGTCACTTCACGCTCAAACTCGGCACGCTCAAATTTGCCTTTATTGGATTTGCCAGTCGCGCCAAAAAGCGCATAGGGCTACAAAATGGTAACGGCTGGTTTTTGACCGATAGCCTACCCGATAACGGCTTTGGCGCAAAGCACGAAGCACAATATTGGCTAGAATTGGTTGGGTTGGTTGGCGGGAATACTACCCAATACCCGACAAAAGTCCATATCGGTGCATCACCGCTCCCCAAACCACACGGCAAAAAACGGATGGTCATTCATGCGGGCAGTGGCGGATATAGTCGCGCACGCCGTTGGGATGTGGAGAATTTCGCACTGGTGGCGGATGAACTACATGCCCGTTATGACGCACAAATCGTTATTGTCGGCGGAAAAGGCGATGATGGCATTGCGCTAGAGGCGTGTATGACCGCGCCTGCCGTGAATCTGACAGGGCAAACATCTCTCGCAGAATTGGCAGGTGTGATTGCCGATGCCGATGTGTATATCGGCTCAGATAGCGGTGTGATGCACCTCGCCAGCGCGGTGGGTGTGCCGATGGTGGCGCTGTTTGGTCCGAGCAATCATCGCGCATGGGGGGCATGGTCGCCCAATGGACAGGTTATCATCGTGCGGGGCGCGAGTGAATGTAGCCCATGCAGTTATGTGGGGCATGGCATCGGCTCACGCGAAGGCTGTGTGGCACGGACGTGCATGAAACTCATCACCCCACAACACGTTTTGGATGCAGTAAACATGCTCATCAACACCCCACCCACCCCCCATTATGTGGTTGCTGATGATAATCCCCTGTCATTTTCGGATAGGTCATGGACACGCCAGACCATTCTCGGATTGCCCGTAGACGGCATCACCTATGACCAGTGGATGGACACGATTGACGGGTGGATAACCCATAGCACCCACTGTCATCATGTATGCACGACCAACCCCGAATTTATGATGATTGCCCAAAAAGATACGATTTTCGCGGGGATTTTGCGCCGTGCCTCCATTTGTGTCCCCGATGGTGTGGGATTGCTTTGGGCGGCGAAACGACTCGGAACACCTCTCCCACAACGGGTTACAGGGTCGGATGGTGTGCCACGCATCGCAGAAGAAGCAGATAAACGCAGTTGGAAACTCTTTTTTCTGGGCGCGGGTGAAGGCATCGCCCAAAAAGCCGCCGATATTTTGCAAAAAAAACATCCCAATTTGCAAATTGTTGGGATATATGGTGGCAGTCCAGCGCCCGATGAAGAAGAAGCAATTGTGCAGATGGTCAATGATAGCGGGGCAGATATTCTGTTTGTGGCGTATGGTGCGCCCAAGCAAGATTTGTGGATTGCCCGCAATTTACCGCGCTTACAGACCAAAATGGCGATGGGCATCGGCGGGTCATTCGATTTTATCGCGGGAATCGTACCCCGTGCGCCCGTTTGGATGCGGAATTATGGATTAGAATGGTTGTATCGGTTATATTTGCAACCCAGTCGCATGGGTCGCATGACACGCCTGCCCCGTTTTGTCTGGGCAGTCATACGGCGCGGTAGACGTTAGGAGCTAACCCTATGACAATCATCATTATCATCCTCATTTTTCTATTTGGCGGATGTGGCGTTTCGATGGATTTATTCCATTCAGACCCGCTACCGCCCATCGAAGCCACCCCAACACCATCAGCAGAAGGTGGCGTGTGTACCCTCACCATCCGCCAAGCACCAGAAAATTCGTCCACCCGTATTCCGCCCACTGGCGAAAATAATGGCGCACCGTTGAATATTCAGGTCGCCTATTGCATGAATCTGGGGACATTGCTTGTGGGCGATGAGTGGCAATTGCGCGTGCGTGCCATAGATATGGGATTGGCTGTGTATTATCTGACAATTACCAATGATGATGGTGAAGAACTCACCATCCGTTATAACCCTACTCAGCCAGCCAACTTTGAATTCAGCTCAAATTTGAGTGCATTGACGATGGTGAGTGCCACCACCTATAATCAGTGGGAAACCATCTTCACCCTGACATCCACTGCAGTGGATGTGGTGGAAATATCCCTATATGCCAGTGGTGAAGTCCATTATGGCTATCCGGGACCCGCCTCATGGACAATCACCCCAACCGAAACATTTTTCTTAGCCATCAACGAGTAGCCGATGACCCATATTATCCCGCGCCCAGACAGCCAAATTAGCACCGACCTTCAAGACCTCACCTTCAATTTTATGTTGGCGTTACCGGGTCGTGCCAGCAGTCAGCACACGCAACGCGCCTATTTTCGGTGGGTAGACACTTTTTTAGTGGATGTGGCGGGGATGAAACCCTCAACAGGTGATGAACGGCTCAAACGCATGATGGCGCTCCCTGTGCCAATTTTGCAAAAGGCGCTCACACCGCCCCAAATACGGGCATGGTTGGGGATGTTGGTCAATGGCGACCAGCATAAACAAGCATTAGGTCAGGCACGGGCGGCAATCATCACCCTAGCGGATTTGATGGCAGAAGCGGGTTGGATAGACGATTATACAGTGGCATCGCTCAGTCGTGTGCGTGTTCCGCGTGCAGAAGAAGGGCAACGCCCTGGCAAATGGCTCTCTATTGATGAAATTCATGCGATGATGAGCGCCAGCCGTAGCATCGCCACATCAGAAGCACAAGCACAACGCAATGTGTTGGTGATGACCATGCTCTGCACCCTCGCGCTACGCCGTGAAGAATTATCACTGGCAAAATGGTCAGATTTGAGTGTGCAAGACAACCGTCCCATTTTGCGCGTGCATGGCAAGGGGCGCAAATCTGCCACCATAGACCTACCGCGTTCTGTTGTAAATGCGATGGAATCTTGGCGAAAATTCTCTAAACCAGCAGACCGCAACACCCCGATTATTCGACGTATCTGGAAAGGTGGCGGGGTAGCTAAACAAGGTCTATCTGCCGATGGTATTTGGTATATCGTGGGGGATTGCTCAAAATATGCGGGGATAGACCATGTTGCCCCGCACGATTTGCGCCGTTCTGTGGCGGGTGCGTTATTCAATGCGGGTGTGCCAATAGAAAAAATCAGCCAGTTATTGCGCCATAGCAATATTTCTGTGACAGAACGCTATCTGAATAAATTGCCACAAGCTAATATGGGCGCGGTATTGATGAGCGACTTGCTAGGGTGGGATGATGCCGATTGGCTAACCAGCACCACCCCACCCGATGAGAATTAATGTTTACCGATTGCGACCATATTGCTCATGACTCGATACCCAGTCGGATGATGAAATTGCCGCCGCCAACGATAATTCACCCGCCAGCACCACCCCCGCGATAATTTCTGCCAGTTTATTCACCGTACCACGCCCATAGCACCCCATCAATTGCAAGCATTCTTTTTGGGTCGCCAAACTCGTACCACCACCATGTGTGGCGATAATCAATGAGGGGATGGTGATGGAAATATACAAATCACCATCATCGGTCAATTCGGTATAGACCACACCCGCCGATGATTCTGCCACATTTGCCACATCTTGCCCTGTGGCGATAAAAATGGCGGTGATGGCATTAGGCGAGTGACACCCATTGTTATTTGCACCCGATAAAAACGCGCCAACATTCGCCACACCTGCATGACGATGCAAACTAGCAGGTTCTACCCGCATGACATGATTCAACACATCGCGCTTCACAATCGCTTCGGCGGTAACACGCTTGCCCCGTGTACGCATAATATTGACCTGCGAGGCTTTTTTGTCGGTGGCAAAATTCGATTCCAAATAAAAATGTTGAATAGGTTCTTTATATTGGTCTAAAATCCAGCTACACGCCGCAAATGTCGCACGTCCCACCATGTTCTGACCAGCGGCATCACCTGTGGAGTAGTTAAAGCGTAAAAACACAAATTTATTGGATAAATAGGGGTCAATATACTGGAGTTTAGCCACACTAGAGGTAGATTCCGCCTCAATCCGAATTTTATCAATATGGTCATTGACCCATTTCAAAAATTCACGCCCTTCAAGCGCATTGTTGAACACAAACACGGGGGCGCGTTGCATCGAATCGCCGACTACCGTACATTTTGCCCCGCCACTCAGGTTAAGCACCTTAATCCCACGATTATAAGATGCCACCAGCGTGCCTTCACTGGTCGCCATCGGCACAATAAATTCACCTTTGGCGTGTTCGCCATCAATAAGGATGGGACCCGCACACCCGATGGGGATTTGTGCCACCCCAATAAAATGCTCCACATTGCCTTTGGTGATATGGGGGTCAAACGAATATTCTGCTACATGCTCCAATTTTGAGCCTGTAAAATCTTCCACAAATTTTTGGCGTTCTTTGATGATAGTCTCAGAGTAATCATCGGTGGTATCCCGCGGGATACGGACGAGATGCTCATCTTTGGTGGTAATCGCGTCTTCCACAGCGATTGCCAATTCGCCAAACATCTCTGCTTCTACCGTGATTTCAATACTATGCTTGCCTTCTGGCAGGTGGTCGGTGTGGACGATAAAAGAGACCACTTTCCCCAACGGAAAGTCTATCGTCTCAAATGTAGGGGTGATTTTACGCGGGGCGGCATCGTCTAAATCGAGCAAAATTGCCCCATGAGGCATATCTTGTCCATTGATGGCAATGGATTTAATAGCGGTCACACGGGTATCGCTCAGGCGATTTTTGAGGGAAAACTTGATTCCGCCTTCGATATTTTCTAAACTGCTAAAGGTATATAATTGTTTGAGGATTAAACTCGGGATGGTCACGGACATGAGAAAAAACTCCTTTAAGAACGCAATAGTCTTTTTTTATGCTAATTTTTCGTTTTTGTTAGACTAGAGTATAACGGATTTTGTCTTTTCGCCAAATGATTCATACAGGGTAGTATAAATCCCCCCTTTTTTTTACCCCTACAATCCATCAAAATGACCACATGACAAATTATCATTATGCCCTAGTCAAAAAAATCAGCACATCGCATATCATGGTCATTGGCGATGTGATTTTAGATGAATATCTCATCGGCAACAGCACACGCATCAGCAGAGAAGCACCCGTGCCTGTGTTAGAATTTGCCTCACGCAAACTTATCGCTGGCGGGGCGGGCAATCCATCCGCTAATCTGGTGGCATTAGGGGCGCGTGTCGCGCAAATCGGTGTGGTGGGCGAGGACGACTTCGCCGAAAATCTGCGCCATATCCTGCAAGCCGAAAATATTGATATAAGCGGTATCCTCACCGACCCCACCCGCCCCACCACCGTCAAGACGCGCATCATGGCGCAAATGGGGCTACGCTTTCCGCAACAAGTCGCACGGCTCGATAGGCTCTCGCGTGAGCCCATTTCCGACAGCATCGAAAATGCCCTCATGGGGGTTATCTTGGTACACATGCCACACATGAACGCCGTGTTGTGTTCCGACTATCATGGCGGATTGCTCACACCCTCACTGGTGGATAAAATACGCGCAGGCGCGGGGGATAAACTGCTCACCGCCGATGCACAAGGACAGTTGGATAAATATCATGGGTTTGATGTGGTCAAGTGCAACGCCGATGAAGCCCAATCTGCGCTTGGACTGTCGCTATCTGCCCATGACGATTTTGCCCATGCCGCCAAAACATTGGTGAATCGTTTGGGTTTGCGCGGGGGGATGGTCATCACACGCGGGGGAGATGGCATGACGATTGCCCAAGCGGGGGGCGAGGTGCATCATATCCGTGCGCCCCATGTGACCGATGTGTATGATACTGTTGGCGCAGGCGATACCGCCATCGCCCTGCTCACAGGGGCATTGTGTGTGGGGGCAACTTATCCACAAGCAGGAAAACTCGCCAATATTGCCAGTGGCTTGGTCGTGAGGCGGGTGGGCAATTATGCGCCATCCCCACAAGAAATTATTGATGAATTAGCTCACTACGAGGTGACATAATGCGCCAACCACCAGACCCTAATGCTTTTTATCAGATGGTATGGAAAATAGTCTTGCAAATTCCGCATGGTGAGGTCAGTACCTACGGGCAAATCGCCACCATGATTCCCCCGCCCGATGGTATAGAGCCACCCGCCTATGATAGATGGTCGCCCCAATGGGTCGGCGGTGCGATGTATGCCACCCCACAGGGAAAAAGTATCCCGTGGCAACGGGTGATTAATGGTCAGGGAAAAATTAGCCTGCCAGAAGGTAGCAAAGAAGCCCTCTTGCAACGCGAATTATTAGAGGGTGAAGGCGTGGCATTTGACGACAAAGACCGTGTGAATTTTGATGTGTGTGGCTGGGAAGGTCCCGATGAGGCATGGTTGGCAGAAAATGGCTTATATGCCCCGCGTCCGCTCCGCAAAAAGCCCAAAGATGGGCAGATGAACTTGTTTTGATACCGATGAGACGGCATGTCTGCCGTCCCTACTATTTAACCGTAGGGACGCGATATATCGCGTCCCTGACCCATTATAATGAGGATAGGATACCCACCCAATGGATACCATAGATTTACGCAGTGATACCGTCAGCCACCCCACCCCAGAAATGCGCGAAGCGATGGCGCACGCGATTGTTGGCGATGATGTGTATGGCGAAGACCCCACCGTTAACCAACTCGAAATTGAAGCGGCGCAAATGCTCGGCAAAGAAGCGGGATTATTCGTCACCAGTGGCAGTATGGGCAACCTTGTAGCAATTATGACCCATTGCAGTGGGCGCGGGGATGAAATCATCGTGGGCAACAAAGCCCATATTTTCCGCTATGAAACAGGTAGCGCCTCTGTCGTGGGTGGCGTGCATGTGCATACTATCCCCAACCAACCAGACGGCACATTGCGCCTAGAGGACATCCAAACGGCTATACGCGAAGATGACCCACATTTTCCCCGCACAAAACTGATTTGCCTAGAAAATTCACAAGGCACAATCGGCGGTGTGGCAGTTCCCAAATCGTATATTGACCAAGTGGGCGCAATCGCACGCCAACATCACCTAAAACTACACATAGATGGCGCACGGATTTTTAACGCCGCCACAGAACTCAATACCCCTGTCAACGAATTGGTCGCTAGTGCAGATTCGGTAACATTCTGTTTATCCAAAGGCTTGTGTGCGCCAGTGGGGTCAGTTTTGGTGGGGGATAGCGCCTTTATCAACGAAGCACGCCGAATCCGCAAATTTTTGGGCGGTGGCATGAGGCAGGCGGGAATATTGGCATCGGCGGGCATTATCGGCTTGCGGATGATGACCAAACGGCTGGATGAAGACCATAAAAACGCACGGACAATCGGTGAGGGCATCCAAAATATATCTGGGATTCATGTTAAGAGCATCCACACCAATTTTGTCTTTTTTGAATTATCACCAGATGCAAAATTATCCCCACAAGCACTCATTGACCAACTCGAATCGGAATTTCGGGTAAAATTATCGTTGTATCCGGGTTATACGCACACATTCCGTATCGTGACACATTATTGGGTTACACCAGAACGCGCCCAAGTGGTGATACGGGCATTGAGGACATTATTAAATTGACAGATGAAACACCCTATGATGATGATGATGAATTACAAGATGACGATTATGCCGATGAGGGTGAGGGGTACGCCGCCTATCGGGGGGCGACCAATGACCCTATCTTTGGATTGCTCCTCGCGGTAGCCGTGAGTGTTGGACTTATGCCCCTGATTGGCTCTGATGGCGCAGATGTACGCTATACCATCACTTGGGGCATGTTGGCGCTATTTGGTGTGTTGGCATGGCTATTTGGTGATGCGGAGCGCATTGGTCAAGAAAAACCTGATAATGTGATGTGGGGGGTGATATTTGGCTTGGTTTTGGGCGTGCCATTATTACTTTTTGGGGGTAGCACCCTCACAGAGACCTCACGGGCGATGTTCCCCAATATGACCACAGGCGTGATTTTGGGCTATTTGGTGTTCATCATCCCATTGGGAGAAACATTGTTTTTTCGGGGGGTTTTGCAACGCACCCGTCCCTTTTGGGAAGTTGGGGCATACGCCACAGGCTGGTCGCTATTACAGGTTTTTCCGTTGATAAACATCAATGCCTTGCCCCTGGTGGCGGGGTTTATGCTCCTGATGTCAAATATGCTGTATAGCTATGTGCATGACCGCAACGGGTTGGCGGCGGCGTGGGTGTGCCAAATCACCATTCACCTACTACTGTTTTTTATCCCGATTTTATAACGGGTGTGTAGGGGCTTGCCATGCTGTAGGGGCTTGCCATGGCAAGCCCCTGCTAGGAGATGATTATTCTGGTTTGGTATATTTTAAGCCCATGGGTCCAACATAGTTGGCATCTGGGCGAATGAGGCGACCACCCATTTGGTCAATAATGTTGGCTGTCCAGCCAGCAATACGCGACATGGCGAAAAGTGGGGTGAACATATCAATATCAAGGTCGAGCGTATAGAGCAAAATGGCGCTATAGTAATCTACGTTGGGGTACAATTTACGACTGATGAAATATTCATCTGCCAGCGCCACATCTGCCAATTTCACCGCAATATCCAACCAGCGTGTATTGCCTGTGGCTTTGCACAATGCAACGGCATGTTCTTTGAGGATTTCGGCGCGTGGGTCTAACGATTTATAAATGCGGTGTCCAATGCCCATAATACGGCGATTGCCCGTTTTGACTTCGTGGTCAAACCATTTTTGGACATTATCAACATTATCAATATCCATAAACATGTGCATGGCTTCGGCATTTGCACCACCATGCGAGGGTCCCTTGAGTGTGCCGATGGCGCTCACAACGGCGCTATACATATCAGAGCCTGTGGCGGTGGTCACACGGGAGGCAAAGGTGCTGGCGTTCATACCGTGTTCTGCGAGCAACACCATATACACATTAAAGGCGGCGGCAACGGTGGCATCTGGTTGTTTGCCTGTGACCATATACACAAAATTTTCGGATAAGGTGAGGTCAATGCGAGGGGCAATGGGTTCTAATCCCTTGCGGATTCTATCCCATGCGGCGCTGATGGTAGTTACCTGACCAATCAGACGCAATGCGGTATGATAGGCGAGGTTCTTATCGGTGAGATTTTCCGAATTGGGGTCATAATGCGCTAAAGCAGAAACCATCGTCCGCAATACTGCCATTGGGTTGGCTTTTGGTGGCAACTTCTTCATCATTTCGAGTGCGCGACCAGGGACAACCGCATGGCTGGCAATTTCACGGCGAATTTCTTCGAGTTCTGCTTTATTGGGCAGACGGGTCTTAAAAAGCAAAAACACAACTTCTTCATAAGAGGCGTTGGCGGCAAGGTCTTCGATTTCGTAACCGGCATAGACCAAACGGCCGTTTTCACCGTCCACAAGGCTAGTGGTAATATCGGCAACAACTGCCCCTTCCAAACCGCCTTTACTCTTGGGTGCTTCTGACATGATTATCTCCTAAAAGTGAAACCATTAAACATCAAATTTTAGGCTAGTATAGCACCACATCTTAGGAATAAACAGAGAAACCGATTAAGCGTTAGATAAATAATGCACAATCGGAGTTATTTTAAGAATTGACCACTTGCATGAATTAAAATACCGTGTTACCCTATCTGTGTAGTCACCAATGGAGTGAGAAAATTCGTGGAACAATTTATTCAATTCATGTGCATGTGTAAGTTACCTCAGTCACGACCCGCAGGGCGTTTGACCGTTTAGGTGCGAACACGCCACATGGAGCGAAAGCACACTCCATCACAACCGTCCTGCAAAACGAGGATGGTTGTTTTTATTTATAGTGGTAACAAAGGAGCATGGCATGGCAGTCTATCTTCCAGAAGGATTGCAAAATTTCATTTTTTACCAACTACAAGCCGATTACGCTAATGAAGGTGGTGGATTCTTGCTTGGCAAGATAGAAGGTGATAACACACATATTGTTCGAACAATCACTATAGAAAATGTCTTTGAGACCGAAGAACAATATCACCGCTATGCCATGACTCCTCAAAATTGGGCAAAAATGGAAGATGCCGCCGATGAGCAAGGGCTAACACTGGTGGGATATTATCATAGCCACCCCGATGCACCCGCTATCCCCTCGGTTTTTGACCGTGACCATGCCCTCCCCAACTTTGTGTACATCATCACATCGGTGCAAAATGCCAAAGCAGTGGATATGACTTGTTGGCGACTACGCCCAGACCGCACCGCGTTTGATGTTGAACAACTCGTGATTCAAGCCTAAATTTGTCACTTATTCAGGAAGGATACACCACACCATGACCAACGAAAGAAAATTCGGTTTTAATACCCAAGCCCTACACGCAGGCTATTCACCAGACCCCACCACTGGCGCACGCGCTGTCCCGTTGTATCAGACCACATCCTTTCAATTCCGCGATACAGACCACGCCGCCGCGCTTTTTGGTCTGACAGAACCGGGCAATATCTACACCCGCATCATGAACCCCACCACCGATGTCTTTGAGCAACGGGTGGCGGCCTTACAAGGGGGTGTGGCGGCGCTCGCCACTGCATCCGGTCAATTTGCTCAAACCCTCACCGCCCTATCCTTATGCGATACAGGCGATGAAATCATTTCGTCCAGCGCCCTCTATGGCGGGACATATACCCTGTGGAAATATAGCTTTGCCCGTCTGGGGATTAAAGTGCATTTTGTCGAAAATGCCGACCCCAAAAAGATTGAATCGCTCATCAACGACAAAACTCGTTTTATCTATCTGGAAACTTTGGGCAATCCCAAGCTAGAAATTCCCGATTTTGAAGCCATTAGCCAAGTTGCTCATGCACACGGCTTGCCTGTTGTGGTAGATAACACCTTTGGCACGCCCTATCTATTCCAAGCATTTGAACACGGCGTGGATATTGCGCTTCATTCGACCACAAAATGGATTGGTGGTCATGGCTTGAGCATCGGTGGTGTGATTATTGATGGTGGCAAATTCAACTGGACAGCCAGTGGTCGTCATAACGGCATTGTAAAGCCAGAACCCGCCTATCATAATGTGGTCATCTCGCAATTTGTGGGCGATGCTATCGCCTTCATCATCCGCGCCCGTGTGGTTGGCTTGCGCGATTTTGGTGGGTCACAAGCCCCATTTAACAGTTTCTTGAATATCATCGGCTTAGAAACCCTGCCGTTGCGGATGGACAGACACATCTCCAACACACTCGCAGTCGCCAAATTCTTAGAGGCACACAAATCGGTATTGTGGGTAAATTATCCCGGATTAGAAAGTCACCCCAGCCATGCCCTCGCCCAAAAATATCTCCCCAAAGGCGCAGGCGCTGTGTTGGGATTTGGTATTAAAGGTGGCAAAGAAGCAGGCAAGAAATTCATTGATAACCTCAAATTGGTCTCGCACCTTGCTAATGTAGGTGATGCGCGTACCCTCGCCATTCATCCCGCCACCACTACCCATAGCCAATTGGAAGAAGAAGATAAGGCATTGAGTGGGGTCACAGACGATTATGTCCGCTTGTCTATTGGGCTTGAGGATATTGATGATATTCTGTGGGATTTAGAGCAAGCCTTGTCGGTTTCGCAGAAATAAATCAATAAATTGCTTGTAGGGACGGCATATATGCCGTCCCCGATTATCATGGACTTATGGTGAGTATGCCTAACGGAAAATCAAAATCAAAAAAGAAAGAACTTGTCTTTACCCGTGAGCAGAGCGTAGGGGTCGTAGAGAGGCAATTTGCCGAATTCGATACTCCCCTCAAATTGCGTTCTGGTGGAGTATTAGACACATTCGCCATCGCCTACGAAACGTATGGGACGCTCAATGAGGATAAATCCAACGCTATCCTCATCTGCCATGCGCTATCAGGCGATTCGCATGTGGCGGGGTATTATACCGATGACCCCAATGAACCCGCAGGCTGGTGGGATGATGCGGTTGGTGTGGGCAAAATGTTCGATACCAGCCGTTATTTTGTCATCTGCTCCAATGTGATTGGCGGATGCAGAGGCACAACTGGTCCTTCATCACTCGCGCCCGATGGCAAGCCGTATGGGTTGCGTTTTCCAGTTGTGACGATTAGCGATATGGTCGAGGCACAACGTCACCTCATGGATAGATTGGGCATCACCAAGTTATTTGCCACCGCAGGCGGGAGCATGGGCGGGATGCAGGCGCTCCAATGGGCGGTGAATTATCCAGACCGAGTAGAAAATGTCCTGTTCATCGCCAGCACACCGCTTTCATCCACCCAAAATATCGCCTTCAACGAAATCGGCAGACAAGCGATTTATGCCGACCCCAATTGGCGACGTGGCGCGTATTATGACCATCCAGAAAAACCCGTTGCTGGTCTGGCGGTGGCACGGATGATTGGGCATATCACCTATATGAGCGAATATTCACTAGAGCAAAAATTTGGGCGCAAATTACAAACTGGCAATGACCTCACCTATACATTTGACACCGAGTTTGCAGTCGAAAGTTATCTGCAACATCAGGGAGAGAAATTTGTAGAAAGATTCGATGCCAATTCATACCTCTATATCACTAAAGCACTCGACTATTATGATGTGAGCGAGGGGTATTCCACCATTTACGATGCACTCCGCAAGACCAATGCCAATTTTTTTGTGGTGAGCTTTAGTAGCGACTGGCTATATACCGATAAGCAAGCGCGTGAACTGGCAGACCCTCTCAGAAAATTGAAGAAAAACGTAGAATATCACCGAGTCAGAGCGTCTTTTGGACACGACTCTTTTTTAGTGGAAGTTGAAACAATGACGGAATTGGTGGGCGGGTATTTAGACCGCGTATGGAAACGTAAACAACGCCCCCCAAAAACCAATAGTGATAAGAAAGGATAAATTTTACACTATGGCAACCATCAAAATCCCTACCCCATTGCGGGTATATACCAATAATACGGCACAAGTAACGGTCGGTGGTGAGACCATTGGCGCGGCACTCAATGACCTCATGACACAATTTCCAGAGCTAGAACCACACCTGTTCAAAGACGGTGAATTGCGGAATTTTGTCAATGTGTTCATTGGCGATGAAGATGCACGCTTTTTGCAAGGATTAGAAACCGCTATCGAGGGCGAAACCGCCTTGCGGATTATTCCCAGTATCGCTGGCGGGCGATAATTATTGGGGTGATAGTGATGGACGGCATATATGCCGTCCCTACAACAACCGAAAAACGCCAAATGATTGGCAACACAATATATCGCGTCCGGAAATGATAATTCAACAAACAGGTAACACATCTTAAAAATGGGTCGTATGATGGGCGTGTGCCATATCGTCTAATATCTGACCAACCATATCGGCTATATCTGTTTAGTCAAGCAACATTGACCGTCTTATCGGAGAAAATAATCAACCATGACCGAACAAGCACTCCCCAAAGTAGACCAAAGTGGACTCAAAGTGGGGCAAGCCCTCACCATCCTGATATTGTTGGTCGCATTCGTTTTAGATACATGGTTATTGGTGGCATTCGTAGGAATTAGCCAATTCTTGGGCGCAATCAATGCCCCATTTGCTCCCTATAAATTGATTTATACCCAATGGCTCAAACCTGCGGGGATTGTGAAGCCAAATATCATCACAGACCATCCGCAACCGCATCGTTTTGCCATGTTGGTCGGGAGTATTTTCAATGGGGCGGGTGTCCTAGCGATTTTGCTTGGCGCACCGATTATCGGGTGGGTGTTGGTATGGGTGGTGATTGCCCTCGCCAATCTAAACTTTTGGCTCAATTTTTGTTTGGGGTGTTGGATGTATTATCAGCTCAATCGCTTGGGTATCAAAGGCTTTGACCAGTCACCCATCGGCAATCTTCAATAAGAAAGAGAACTCTCTATGTTAGACCGTGTCATCATTGTCGGAGCTTTATTAATCATTGGGTTTGGCTTATTTTTGTGGTTTCAATACCGCCAAAAAGGACGAATCACCCAATTAGATAACTCAGATAAGGTACTCAATCAGTTGATGAAAGGCAAACCCGCCATCATCTATTTTTCGATGCACAATTGCATCCCCTGTCATACCCAACAACGCCCCGCATTGAACAAATTAGAATCGCAATTGGGCGATAAGGTGCAAATCATAGAGGTGAATACCACCGAAAATCCAGATATTGCCCAAAAATGGGGCGTGTTTTCTGCGCCGACGACTATCGTCCTCGATGGTTATGGCAAAACGCAACACATCAATTATGGCGCAACTGCCACCGATAAATTGATTCAACAAATTGGGATATAGAAAAGGAGCATCATGCCAGCGTTAGTCACAGAACAAGCACACCTGAGCAACGAAGAAATCCGCCGTTATAGCCGTCATGTCATCATGCCAGAAGTGGGCATTGAAGGGCAACGCAAACTCAAAGCCGCCAAAGTTCTGCTCATTGGTACAGGCGGGTTGGGTAGCCCAACCGCGCTATATTTGGCGGCGGCGGGCATTGGTCGCATGGGGCTGGTGGATTATGATATTGTGGATGAAAGCAATTTGCATCGGCAAATTATTCACGGATTGTCCACAGTCGGAAAATCTAAACTGGATAGCGCCGAAATTCGCATTAAGGACATCAATCCCGATATTCAGATTGATAAATACAATGTACCTCTGACATCGGAAAATGCCCTAGAAATTTTTGCCCCATACGACATCATTGTAGATGGCACAGATAATTTCCCCACCCGCTACTTGGTCAATGATGCCTGCGCCAAATTGGGAAAACCCAATGTCTATGGCAGTATTTTTCGCTTTGAGGGGCAATTGAGCGTGTTTTATGCCCAAGAAGGTCCGTGCTATCGGTGCATGTTCCCAGAACCACCCCCTCCGGGATTGGTCCCAAGTTGTGCAGAAGGCGGTGTATTGGGGATTTTACCCGGGACAATCGGCACGATGCAAGCCACCGAGACGATTAAATTACTTTTAGGCATTGGCGACCCCATGATTGGGCGCATGTTGCTCTATGATGCGCTAGAGATGAGTTTCACGACTATCAAAGTGAAGAAAAATCCCGAATGCCCTGTGTGCAGTATCCCACGCGAACAGGTGGAACTCATTGACTATGAATTGTTCTGTGGCTCACCCGCCCATGACAATAGCCTGTATAGCAGTGAAATCCCAGATGATAGCGATATGCGTGCCATTGGCGTGCGTGAACTCAAAGCCCGTATAGACAGTGGCGATAAAACCCTCATTCTGGATGTGCGTGAGCCTCATGAATGGGAAATATCGGCATTAGACGGCACACTCCGCATCCCCAAAGGGACAATCCAAGCCGCCAAAAATGCAGTGCTGGCAGGGCGTAAATTGCGTGAAGAAACCGTTTTAGCCGATTTGCCGATGGATGCCGAAATCATCGTGCATTGCCGTTCTGGTAAACGTAGCGCCGATGTGATTCACATGCTCCGCGAAATCGGGTATGATGGAGATAAACTGGTCAACGTAGATGGTGGCATTTTGGCATGGGCAAAAGATATTGACCCCACCATGCCCAGTTACTAATGGAACACCTATTTTGAATTCAAATGATTTTCAAATTTCAATGGATAAGCATTTTCAAGTCAATTATCAGCTTAAATCACCCCTATCCCCCCAGCCCCCTTATCTCCACTGCGTGGAGAAAGGGGGAGAAACCCATTTTAGGGCAGGTTTTAGCCCCCGCTCCAATTTTTTGGGGAGGGGGTTGGGGG
>DAOTUO010000241.1:0-2019 GCA_034436595.1 Anaerolineae bacterium
AATCGTTTGGGGTAAGCTATTATTATGTAAATTATCAATCTTCTGAGTGGGAATCTTGCTAATGCCCCTAAATATTTATGCACTCATGCCTTTTATTTTGCTATGGCTATCAACACGCCTGTTCTTTGTGCTGATGGTAAGGCGCAATAGTCAAATCACAGATTCTGCAAAGGCATTTTGGTCAATTGTGGTGGTGGTTTTTTGGTTTCAGGGTGCATTAGTGTATGCGGCATGGGGTATCAGCGCCCAAATTTGGGATACCAGCTTTAAGAAGCGCCCCATAGAACCCACATGATAGAAATATTTCTTTTATAATTGTAAAGTTACAAAAATGAAAGAAGTAAAAGCACAATCTTGACAGGGGTAATTTTATATAAGTAAAATAGTTTTAACACAGAGATTTTTCGCTCACATAACAAAAAGGATGTAAATCATGTTTCATAAATTTCTATCTCGGTCTATTTTTGCGTTACTATTAATTTTCTTCATACTGCCAATTAGCGCACAAGAAAGACCAACGCCAACCCCGCCCGACACAGAAGCCTTGACCACTGAATAAATGCGTTCTGCAATCGTGGTTTCAGATATGCGTGCAACCAATCGCGTGATGGCAACACCCAATCAAGATGTAGTTTATCGGTTAGCTGATTGTGATGAAACAGTTAAAAACGCGCCCTGTTATGTGGTTGTATCTGCTGAAATTTTGGAAGAATCATCTTTTTCCAAAATTTTTACAACCAAACCATTTAATCAGAGTGTCAATCGTCACCTTACTTTACAATGTACAAGAGGCATATATGCAGACAGTAATGGAGGAATAATGGCTGAACTGGTTCAACGTGCTGGTGTTATTTTTCACACAAATAGCAATAGTGCGCCAGTTACATTACAATGGGGAGATACCGCTGGTACCTGGGCAGGGGCTTTATTCAAATGGCTGTCATTTACCGGACCCACACCCAACCCAGGATGGGGTACAAGGACGAATAGTAACGCATCTGTGAATACAAATGCATTAGGTGAAATAGGTACTTATTATGTAATAGGGTGGATTGGGGTTAGACAAATTAGTGTTGGTATAGGCGTAAGTATCAGTAGCTCAGGATGGGGGTGCTTCTAATGCCACCAAGTCTAAATTTTTTAATGCCGTACATTTTAGTATGGGTTATATCTAATGCGCTGTTTTTAATGTTGGTGATTCGGAATAACAAAATTAGCCGACAAACAAAAACATTCTGGTGCATCATCATTTTGATATCTTGGTATAACGGAGCAAGTTTATATGTTCTGTTTGGGCTAGGTAAGGCAGTAGTGGATTATACCTTAGAAAAAAAAGCCACATTAGCCACCGCATAAACAAACAAGAGGTCACTCTGTCATGAGTGACCTCTTGTTTATCTCTGCTTAATATGGTCTATATTCACCAATAGATTGAGTTCTATTTTATCAATTTGGTGCTGGAGTGCGCTCGACAATAAATACGTCTAGAAGGCGGTGTTTCTAATGAATGAGAATCTTTTTCCTACAATTATATTAGGAGTTGTCATAGCGTCACTGTGGCTCTCAACAACGATTATATTTGTTAGAATGGTGAGGCAAAATAATAAAATTGGCGAATCCGCAAAAACCATTTGGTCAATTATCATAGTGGTTTATTGGATTTACGGTGTCATAGCATATCTCATATGGAAAGCTATCTGGCAAGCATCTGACAAAACACCTCATAAAATAAAAATCTAGCAATATAGAGGTCTCTCTCCTTATAGAGAGACCTCTATATCTGCTTGATATGGTCTATCATCTTCTCCACCGCGCTTACATCAAACGACGCATTAAACCGCTTTTCGCTACGCATGGCACTTATCGCCACGGAGCGCAAATTTCGCATGATTTCTTCATGTTGATGCGTTTGAATAAAAATGGCAATCTTTTGGTCATTTTTTAGCGATAATATCACCCCATGACGGTTTGTCGTGGTGAATGGTTTAATATGAATAATATAATGCGTGGGGATGATGG
>DAOTUO010000242.1:0-16985 GCA_034436595.1 Anaerolineae bacterium
CGAAGCAGAAAAAATTACCCAATTCACAATTGCCGATACCATCCAGATTGTGCAAGCCCCGCCTGTGGTGAACATTGTGCCACCAGCCAATCCACCCAATACCCCACCGTTTGAAGCCAGAGACGATTTCCCGCCTGATTTGCACGATGAGCGTGTGTATTTTCACTCGCCACTCGTCAGCCCACCCAATACACTACCCTTCGAGACAGCAGATGACTTTCCACCGGATCTGCATGACGAAAATGTCTATTTTCACTCGCCACAGATTGACCGCACCGATGAGGATATTAAACGGATTCCGCGCATCATTTTGGATGAAGAATTACCATTTGTGCAAGCCGTGCCACCTCTAAATGAAAATAGTACGCTAAATATCATAGAGACATTGCGTGAATTGGATGCACCCCAAATCATCCCATCAGCGACCATTATCTCGCTCGTGACCACAACCACCCCTCTGAATGGGGTACTGGTCACACTAGCGACATTGGGTGTGATTACGGCGGGTGCGGGTGCATTGACCATGAGCGCCAACGCGATCGCCAAAAAGAAAGAGCAAGAGGCAGAAAAGGCACAAGCACTCGCCGATTTGCAGGCACAGCAAGCCCTACAAGCCCAAACCTCGATTGCCAATTGGGCAGAAAATCAGGCGATGCAAGCGCAAGCAGGTCAGGCTGTGGTTATTGGTGTGACCCAAAGCCAAGCCAATAAGAACCACTGGGCGGCGTATGCGGATTGGCAACAAAAAGTCGCCGAAGTTGAATTTGTCAAAGATGTCAAGAATTTCGTGAGCGATGTTTTAAGTGATGTACAGGCAACATCATTTTATCAAAATTTGCTGGGTATAGCATCTATATCAAGGTTAGCAATAGCCTTAATCATGCTAATATTTACCTTAAATGGTAGCACCATTACAGAACTTTATACAAAGGTAATTAGCAACAGCTTGCCTAATACGCTTTGTGATAATTTATTTGATATGACAGATGTTGGAAGCCAATCTGAATGTATGGGCGGACCGCAACCTGCAGGTGGTCGTAACACTGGTAGCCCATCTGGTAATCCATCCGTTACAAGAGTACCTAATCCGTGGGGAACTCGCGGGGGTCCACTTCATCGTAATGTGATTGACGCACGAATACAAACGTTGGAAAATATGGGTTATGAGCGTGTGGGCGGTGGAACAGGATGGAGAGAGATAAAAATACCAACAGTTGGTGGATTTCTTAGTTTTCGAAGACCAGATATAGTGATGCGCGCGCCAGATGGTAGTTTATATTATGAGAATGTTGGAAGAGGTAATCTAAATGGAACACCAATAGCACGCGAGGTTCGTGCATTAGATGATTTAGAGCGTGCACTGGGCATTAGACCTGTATTTACTCCGTATAATTTTTTCTTTAGTGGAGTTGGATTGCAAAATGGCGAATAAAGAATTTTTCATGATGCCAGATGAGGCAAAAGATTTTATACAAATAACTCTGGAAAGAAGGTTGCTTATTGCTATTGGGCGTAAATATTTTGATGATAAGCCGGCTCAAATCATGAATATGCCATTAACTCAATCTGATTTTCAGAGATACGATGAAATATGGATAGGGGATAAAAAAATAGAACTACCACATCCCCAAATGATTATCAGGCAACCACTCATATATGGGTTTATGGTATTTGTGCTTCCTAAAATTTATAATCAAATTTTGTATAGTAGCGCGCTCGGAATCAAATATTCATGGGTTGACGAAAATAACCAAACGATTGTAAACCAACATGCAAAAAATCTTTTTTTAAGAGTCCAATCAGATTTAGCCAAGTTGCTTTTTAGTCCTATTGCGGTAAAAAATGTATATTCAGATAATATTTTAATTGTAAAAAATATAGGATATACAATAGGTGTTAAAGAATGGGTTACAAACGGCGGTGAATTAATGCAAGAGGGTGTAAAAAATAACCGTTTTTTGCTTCCTACATGAGAGAATAATATGGCACAAAAAGAATTTTTCATGATGCCAGATGAGGCAGTGTCTTTGCTTGGTTCTGTGATGGTACAACTCCAATTAAACGCTGTATTGCGTGTTATAACCCATACAGAAATAGGATTTGGAAATGAAGCCCGTCTGGTTACTTTTCAACAATCACAAACCCTTTATCACCATTTAACCGATGTGGATGATGTGTATCTTACTCCACATATCTTAAATGATGAACAAGCCTATGAAGCACTAAACAACCCCATACGCTATGGATGTGTGATAGTTACATGCCCTACCATAACCAATCATGATTTGGAGATGGGGTATTTGAGGGCAAAATCGGCATGGCTAGAAGATATAAATCCCAACATACCGATTTTGTATAAAGCCATCGCCAAATCATTGAAAAAATTACTCCATTATCCGATGTGGATAGATGTTGGAAACCCCAATGGGTTGCGATTAGACCAATCGGTTGGATATACAAAAGGGGCTAAGGTATGGGGTGAACAAGGCGGAAACTTGGTTCAACTTAGAGCGCGGTTTTTTACTCAAGAAAAATCTGATAAATAAATGCTTGAATAAAATAACGCAAAGACACCCTATTCATCGCATTATCGCCTTGAGCAATGCCTCATACGCCCCAATCACCCGCGTGGGAGAAAAATGCGCTTCGGCATACGCCCGTGCCTTCTGGCTACAATCATCGCGCAACGCCTCATCATCCAATAGGCGGGCAATCCCCCCAATCATGCCATCCACATCCCCCACAGGGGTCACAATCCCAAGCCCATGCTCATGGATGAGTGCCGCCACAATGCCCGTTTGGGCGGCGACAATCGGCACACCCGATGCGGTGGCTTCAAACCATTTGGCGGGGATTGTGCCTTCATACAACGGCGCGGGACGCATTGCCCATATCGTGATGGTCGAAATTGCCCACGCACGGGGCATATCCTCATGCCCAACCCATGCCACTTTATATAAATTGGGCAGATGTGCCGTATTCACCTTCTCGCCTTGTGACCCACCGCCAATAAACACAAATGCCACATCATGGCGCATCAAAAAATGCCCTGCCACCGCAAATAAGGTGTCAAAGTCGTATTGCGTGGCAAATGTGCCGATGAAGGTGATAAGGTGCTTATCGGTGGGCAATTGGTGCTGGGTCAAAAAGGGTGTGGGGTCAATTGTTGGATGAAACCGTTCCAAATCCACCCCATTAAAAATGACACTCACTTTTTGCGGATGGCTAACCAGTGACCGAATGGTATGCGCCCATGCAGGACTAAGAGCGACAATGGCACTCGCCCATGCATAGGTGCGTTTCACCAACCATAATGCCATTTTATAGATGCGACTTTTTTCGGTGAGTGCGCCTACCGATAGCAGGTGTTGGGGCCACAAATCGGAAATATTCAACAAATAGGGGCGGCGTTTGATAAAACTGATGAACACCCCTGCAAAATTGGTGAATATAGGCTGTCCTTCGATGAATATCACATCGGGACGCTTGAAAAATAGCCCGCGCAACATAGCAGTAACCATAAATGAAATTTGGCTGATGAGCTTTCGGCTGATTTTTGGGCTGGTGGTCGCCCATAGCCATGTGCGGATAACCGTCATGCCATCCCGATTTTCTTTGATAGCAAACCGCCCCCGATACCCATCGCTAATTTTGCCCACTGGGTAATGTGGCATGGTCGTGAGGACGGTGATTTGATGTCCCTGCGCTATCAGTCCACGCGCCAACCGCGAGAGACGCACCGCCGCCGCGCCAGAATCGGGTTCAAAATAGGTGGTAATGAAGAGAATGTGCATAATTATTGCCTTTTGCGTTGAGAAATCGTTGCCTAAATCCAGAAAACATTCTACCCTATAATGAGTGTGATAAGATACAATAAAAATCAATGACGCGCATTGACCTGCATAAACAAACGGGATGAGGTTCTAATGGAGACAATCACATCAAAGAATGACCCACTGATTGGCAAAAAATTGGGTGATTATCAGATTACGGGCGTTTTGGCTTCTGGGGGTATGGCAAAGATTTATATTGGGCGTGATGAAAAATTGGATAGAGAAACTGCTGTCAAAGTCCTCACCCGTGCCATGTTAGATTCTGACCCCACCCTTTCGGAACGATTCACCCGTGAAGCACGCGCTGTTGCCAAACTAGACCATGATAATATCGTGCCAATTTACCAATATGGCGAACAAGACGATGTATATTTTTTGGTGATGAAACTCATTGTTGGGCGCGATTTGGCAGATGAAATCAACGACCTGCAACGTTTGGGTCAGACGATGCCCTTGCCACGCATGTTTCATTTGCTCAAGCAGGTGGCGGCGGCGTTGGATTTTGCCCATAAAAATGGCATTATTCATCGGGATGTAAAGCCATCGAATGTGCTAATAGACAAAAATGACCGCGCCTTCCTCACCGATTTTGGTCTGGTATTGCGCCAAGATATAGACATGACTCGTGGCACAGCATTTGGCACACCGCGTTATATCTCCCCAGAACAAGCACTCGCCTCTGAGCGAGCCGTCCCCCAAAGTGATACCTATTCGTTGGCGGTGATTGTCTATGAAATCCTCACGGGGAGCATCATGTTCAAGGGCGATACTGCCATGCAGGTGGCGCTCAGTCATATTAGTGAAGCCCCGCCCCTGCCAAGTGCGATTAATGCCAGCATCCCCAAGAGTGTTGAGCGTGAATTGCTCAAAGCACTCGAAAAAGAACCCGAAAAACGGCATCCAAAAGCCACTGATTTTATTCAGGCATTGGAATCGGCTTATGGCACTTTGTTGACCAAAGCGACCACCGCCACCACCGTCCTAGACCGTCCAACGACCTATCCGATAAAGGACGACATCAAAGAGGATACCCTGCTGGATAGGTGGGATACACCAGCACCATCCCCAAAACCAACGGCAAAATCAACAACCAAGCCAAAAGCCAAACCAAAAGCCAAGCCAGCCGTTGAACCCGAAACCCCACCAGTCCCCATTGTGCCGATTGAATCGGCAACGCCCAAAAATCAGCCTGTTATCAGCCCAGATTCGATGAATAAAAAACCTGCTATGCCCAAAAAGTTGCCTATATCCCTGTTAGCAGGTGTTGGTGGTGTGGTGGCAGTCATCATACTTGGTATTATTCTCTTATCTGGTGGCGGTGCGGGGTCAAATGTGACAGTGACCAATAATAGCAGTGGCAAAGCCGTGATGATTTATTACCAATCGAATATTTTGGTCATTCACAACGAAAGTGATGCCACCCTCGATTTGAGCAGTTTTACACTGGGTACAGGCGCAAGCCAAGTGATAGGGAGCGAAATTACGCAACAAATTTTGCCACCCAATGCGTGTATTGTCGTCAGAAACGCGAATACAACGCCCAATATAGATAGTGACTGGGGATGCGATGAGATTCGCAATGAAATATCACGTCCCGCCAACGCCCTCGCATGGCGAGGCAATTTTCAGGTAAAATCTGGCAATCGGGTGCTTGCCAATTGTGACGCAGTGAGTGGTGGGACGACTGCGGAATGTTCATTTAATTGGAGTATTATAAAATAACAATGAAACCATCCCCACGTAATCATGTCTTGCTCATTCTTTGGTTGAGTGTTGTGCTTCTCGCCTGTAGTTTAGGCACACAAGAAGCCCCGCCCACCTTGCTACCACGCAAGACAGATGTCCCAACCCCACAACCACCCCTCAGTTATGCCACCCCGCAAGGGGGCGTGATTGCGCCCGACCAATCTACACTCGGCGCACCCCAACAAACAACGGTGGATGTGGAATTATTTAATCTGATGAACCGTGTTGAGTCGGATAGGCTCATGACACATATCAATGCGCTGGTTGGGTTTCATACCCGCCATACCAATTCTGCTAGTCAGTCACTCACACGCGGTATTGGGGCGGCGGCGACTTATATTAGCGATACCTTTAAGCAAATCCAAGCGCAATCTGGCGGAAAATTTATCACCTTTGAGCAAAATTTCGATAGTAGCTATAATGGGATTGTCAGCAATCAACGAAATATCATTGGCTATATTCAGGGGACAAGTGCAGAAGCAGGCATTATCGTGGTGGGCGCACATTATGATAGCCGTACCGATGACCTCACCGATGCCAATGCCTTTGCGCCCGGTGCCGATGATAATGGGTCTGGTGTGGCGGCAATTTTGGAGATGGCGCGTATCCTCAGCACCAGCCCCATGCGTGCAACAATCCTCTTTGTACTATTTTCGGCAGAAGAAGTGGGCAGACAAGGCAGTAAAGCCTTTGTGGAACGCTATATTCTCCCCAACAATTTGCCCGTCATTGGCATGTTGAATCTCGACACCATTGGGAGTGCCAACGACCCGCGTGGCAATGTGAATGACCGCGAATTACGATTGTTTTCTGCGCCACCCAATGAATCACGCTCACGGCAATTTGCCCGCTCATTGAATTTCATCGCCTATTATCACCGACTCGACCTCAATCTCGCCATGCAAAACGAAATTGACCGTGAAGGGCGGTATGGCGACCATGAATCGTTTGAAGAAAAAGGGTTTCCGTCATCACGTCTCATCGAAGCATTAGAAGATACCCCAAAACGTGAAGGGCGTGATACGATAGATGGTGTGGATGCGGGATATTTACTCAAATCTACCCGTACCATCATGGGCATTTTATATGCACTCGGTGGCGGACCCATTCCACCGCGCAATATCGTCCTGCGGGATATTGGTGATGGCAACAGCACCCTCGTTTGGGAATCTGTGCCAGATGCGGGTCGTTATGTGGTGGGCTTGCGTCGTCCCAATTCGTTAATATTTGACCAATATTTCACCGTCATAGACCCCTCATCAGGGGCGATGTCAACCACAAATTGGCAATTATATGAGGCAATAGCGGTGGCGGCGGTGGATAGTCGCGGTGTGGTTGGCAGATTTAGCGAGGAATACCGCATCAACAGATAAAACAGCCCTCTTAACAATGAAATATTCACGAAAGGGATATGATGACTCATCTAAAGGTGATTTTTAATTTATTTAAAAGAACCTATCTCGAATGGAATGAGGATAATATCCCTCGTTTAGCGGCGGCATTGGCTTACTACATCACATTTTCGTTAGCACCCTTATTGGTGCTAACGATTGCGATTGTGGGATTTATCTTACAATCATCAGATATACACGATAACTTACTTAATGTGGTGAATGAGACAATGGGTTCATCGGCGGGGTCATTTATTGCCGGTATTATCGAGGGAATTCGTCAACCACAAAGTAGTTTTGTATCCACCGTATTGAGTATTCTCGCCTTATTATTTGGGGGATTGGCGGTTTTTGAGCAACTTAAAAGTGCCTTAAACACCATTTGGCATGTGCCAAAAGAGCGAATAAAGGGTGGTATTAGAGGATTTTTATTTAACAAATTCATTTCCTTTACCATGATTATTATGATTGGGTTTTTGATGGTGGTATCGCTCCTTTTCACCACCTTTAGCAGTCTTTTGGGGTCATTTGTTTTATTTTTATTGCCGAGTGCAGAACTGGCGATTCGGATAGCACACATTCTATTCTCTTTTGCCCTGACCACCATTCTATTCGCCATTATTTATCGCATTTTGCCAGATATTACCTTGCAATGGCGCGATGTATTGGTAGGGGCAGTGGTGACGATGCTGTTATTTAATTTGGGCAGATTTGTGCTTGGGCTGTATTTATCCAATAGTGGGACTGCCAGCCTCTATGGGGCGGCGGGGAGTTTTGTCCTCATTTTACTCTGGATTTATTATTCGGCGCAGATAGTTCTCTTTGGCGCAAAATTTACCCAAGTCTATTCGATAAATTATGGCTCATTACGCGATATTGCCTCGGCTAAACAGCAGGTTATCGTTGAGCAAGAAACTACCTCCGAAGCGATAGTAACACCGCTATAAACCCCCACAAAAAATAAATTTGCCCAATCGAAAATAGTCGGTTACAATCAAAGAAAAAGACCGATTATTTTTTGGAGCGCTTAAAATGAATAACACCTCTTCTAATTATCACATGGATTATTTTGATGTCACCCAACATTGGCACCCCGATTCTGAGCAATATGCGGGTGGTGATGCGTTGGTCACACTGCTCACACAAGGATGGGAAATTGAGCGTGAAGTCGGTGTGGAAGACCGTTTTTTTGCGGGATTACGCTCAATATCGGTGTATCACCTCACTTTAGTGCGGGGCGATGAACGTATGAGAATGCCCATCATCCGCAACCCATACATCAATCGGATTATCCGCAGTGGCAGTTATGTGCAAGTCAATGTGGACGAAATGAAATGACATTCGATGCCAACACCCTCGCGGGCATGATAGACCATACCCTGCTCAAACCAGAAGCCATGCCCGAACAAATTGAGGTGCTCTGTGCAGAGGCAATCCAATACGGATTTGCCTCTGTTTGCGTTAATGGGGTATATGTGCCACTGGCGACAGAAAAATTGGCGGGGAGCGCCGTCAAAGTGTGTACAGTGGTCGGGTTTCCACTGGGGGCAATGCACCCATTCGCCAAAGTACATGAGGCAAAACTCGCATTGGAGCAAGGCGCAACCGAAATTGATATGGTGCTATCGGTGGGCAACCTCAAAGCCGAAAATATCAGCGAGGTGCATCATGATATTTCGTCCATCGTGGCAGAGTGCCAGCTTAGAGGGGCAATTTGTAAGGTCATTTTGGAGACATGCCTACTCACCGACCAAGAAAAAGTGGTTGCTTGTCGGGTTTGTGTGGATGCAGGGGCAGATTTTGTCAAAACCAGCACCGGATTTTCTACGGGTGGCGCAACAGTTGAAGATATTCGGCTCATGCGCCAAACCGTTGGCGCAGATATGGGTGTCAAAGCCAGTGGGGGCATCCGCAACCTTGCTACTGCGCTCGCCATGATAGAAGCAGGCGCGACTCGGCTCGGTGTGAGCGCGGGTGTGACGATTATCAACGAATTAACAGGCGGGACGGCTCTCGGCGGGGATGGATATTAACAGGTCTCAATTTCGTGCTATAATTTTTAGATTCATCTAATAGCACTTATCTTGAGGGATTTTTACATGCAAGAAAATAAATCTACCGCCACTAGCACAGCCAGACCGGGAAGCAAAAAACTCACCTTAACGGTGGTCATCCCCTGCTACAACGAGGAACATTTCATCGAGACGGTGATTGAGCGCGTGCGTGCGGTCAATTTGGCAAACCAAATTATCATCGTAGATGATGGGTCTACCGATAAAAGTCGAGAAATTTTACAGCGTCTGCAACAAGACCCTCTGAATGACGACCTCGAAATTTTATATCACGATAAAAATCAGGGCAAAGGCGCGGCATTGGTCACAGGGTTTAAGGCGGCGCGGTGTGATGTGATTCTCATCCAAGATGCCGATGAAGAATATGACCCGCGTGAATACCCTGCTTTGCTCAAACCACTCGAAGAAGGCATCACCAAAGTGGTGTATGGCTCGCGCTTTTTGGGTGGACCGCGCAAGGCGATGAATTTTTGGAATATGGTCGCCAATAAACTACTCACACTCGCCACCAATGTCTTGTATAACGCCATTTTGAGCGATATGGAGACTTGCTATAAGGTGTTTTTGCGCGAAGTGGTGACAGATATGAAAATTAATGCGCGTGGATTTGAATTTGAACCCGAATTCACCGCCAAAGTGCTAAAGAAGCGTATCCGTATTTATGAAGTGCCGATTTCTTACAATGGGCGCGAATGGAACGAAGGCAAAAAGATTAAGTGGCACGATGCACCAAAAGCCTTGTGGACACTGATTAAATATCGGTTTGTAAACTAAACATCTATGTTACAACAACGTGGACGCGCATTTTGGCTCATGACCCTCATCGCAGGGGGATTGGTCTTGGCAGTCGCCCTCAACCTAAGCGACTGGCTACGGGGTGGATTTGGCTGGCGCTGGGGATATAGTATCGCGCCATTTGACCGCATACTCATCTTGACGGGGGTGGTATTTGGCTACCTCATCGTGATTTGGCGTGTGCAAAAAAGTCGGTTGTGGCTGTTATTTTTGGTGGTGATTATCGGCTTTTGCGTCATCAGCTTTGGCGCAGGTTATGTGCGCGAGGGCGATGCGTTTTATACCATGATAGCCCGTACCATATCCCCCGCCGCCACTGCCCCTCATGCGGTTGGGGTGTTGCTCGATTGGTCTGGCGATTTGTGGCGGGATTGGTCAGAACTTATGCCCAACCTCCCCCGTCATGTGGCGCTTAGTCCGCCTGGTGCGCCGATGTGGTATGGCTTTTTGGAGGATATGCTCACACCACACCCCGCCATATCACAAGCATTACGTGAGCCAATTTTCCCGTATCAATGTCACACGTATGCCACCATGAAATACACTGCGCCAGAATGGGCATCGGCTTGGTTTGGTATCCTCATGCCCCTCTGGGCGGCGTTGGCGGTGCTTCCGCTATATGCCGTTGCCAAAAGCCTATTTTCTGAGCCACACGCACGGCGCATCATCATCGGGTGGGCGCTTGTGCCGAGTTTTGCCATGTTTGCGGGGTCATGGAACACACTTTATCCCCTGATTGCCATCAGCAGTTTTCTCTATCTGCATTTGGGCATCACACACGGCATCACCGCAGGGCTAAAAAAGTGGCGCACCATCCGCCACTTGATTCTGAGTGGATTCATCGCAGGCGTTGGTAGTTTTATCAATTTTGCCTTTATGCCGATGTTTTTGTTGTTTGGGTTATATGCCCTCATGAGTGCCTTATGGGGCAAAAAACCCATTCGTTCCTCACGCCTATTCTTTGCAGAAGGTGTTGGTATCTTCTTTGGAATTGGGATGGCGATTGTCTGGGTGATTTATTGGCTCATCACCCGCGAGACCCCGCTAGAAATTTTGCGGATGGCGCTCAATGACCATTTTGCACTTGACCGCAACTATCTATTTTGGGTATTCATGCACGTTTGGGATTGGGTGCTGTTTGCGGGCGTGATTTGGGCGCTATTGAGCGCATACGGGCTATGGCATCATTTCCGCACCCACCAAAAAGGGGCTATGCCCCCCATTGTGTTGCTCAATTTGGCGTTATGGCTTATGGTTATCATCACCACCATCAGCAATTCGGCACGAGGCGAAACGGCGCGGGTGTGGTCGTGGATGACCCCCTTTTTGCTCCTTGTTGCCTATGACGGCATTCTACGCCTTTTTAATCATCCACAAGCAGACACTACTGACCCAGCCTCCCTCAAGCGGGCGTGGTGGGTAGTCCATGGGTTACAAGCGATGTCTGTGATTTTACTTGCCAGCCACCTGAATGTGTTCACAACCGAATTGACCGCGCCACCCGCCCGTCCACAACCAATTGCAGATATGACCGCTATCCAAGCGCGTTTTATCCGTATGAGCGACACCGCCAATTTTGACCTTGTGGGATGGCGCGGGGAATATGACCCAGAACGCAACGCGATTCGCCTATGGGTGAATTGGACGAATGAGCAACAGGTCTATGATGCCTTGTGGTTTGGGGCAACCCCTGTCAGTCCCGATGGTGTGGCGGGGGATATGGTGCTATGGCAACCCCGTGAATTTTTTGGGATGGATATGCGTTATCCGACCACTTGCTGGTCGCCTAATCAAGCACCGATTGGCGATATGGTGATTATCCCACTACCAGAAAATGCCACTAGTGGCGACTGGTGGGTGAGTTTGGCAATATTTGGCGATGAAACACAAGCAGAGGGGCGTTTGGTGGTGAATGGTGATGAATTACAGGTTGGCGTGGGTGGGATTCGTGTGCTGACAACACCCTAATTCTATTTTGGCAAACGCCAGTTCTCAATAGTTAAACCAAGCACCATAAAATCATTATCACTTGTCACCAAAATAGCATTAAGCCTTTTTGCAATGACCGCGATAAGCAAATCCATATCTGATAATTGTCTCCCAGAGCTAACCATTTTTGCCCATAAATAAGCGGCTTCAACCCAATCTTGTTCAAGAACAGATTCCCAAAGAAACATATTTTTTAAGCGTCCTTTGAGAATTTGCTCTTGGCGAATAGCATTTTTCTTAAGAATACCACGCAAAACCTCATAATAAGTTGGTTGGCATAAATAAATATTAGCTCCTTCATGTTTTTTCAAATTGACTAAAACAATTTCATTTTTGTTCAAAATATCGGAAATCGCATTGGTATCCAAAAGATAAATCATTCATCTGCCTCAAGTGGTTCTATATATTCCTGATTCATTGCCTCAAACATCTCATCTAAATCTGACTGAGATAATCCCTGTCGAAAATCATCTATGATGTCTAATAATCCATCTATCTGAAAACCTTGTTTCTGCTGACGTTGCTCAATTCGTGAGCGTAACCGATTAAGTTGCTCATCATCGAGTTTATCAACCATTTGCAATAATTCTTCGAACATGACCATTATATAACATCCCTTTCACACGATTTATTTTATTATAGCGCAGGAATAGACCAACAGACTGCCAATCGTAGCGTAAGCGACTTGGAAACAATCGGCTTTTCGCGTTATAGTGAGATAAATCAGATGCTCTAATAACGAAAGTTTAGCAGAACGCCATGCTCACCAAAAAAATTGCCTTCATCTTTTTTATCATTTTGGGGATTATCCCCGTTTTTTCGGTTGATGCCCAGTCGTCTAGCCCACCCAATTATCAGATACGGGTGCTATCCAACGCGCAACTATCTGTGGATGAAAACACCTTCACGGTCAATGTTGCTGTGCTAAATATTGGTAGGGATGCCACCGTTGATGCCGTTGTCCAACTCTATCGAATGGCAAACCCCAATGCGGTCATCACCCAAAGCCCACTCACCCCATTGCGCTTTAGCGAAGTGCGCGAGGTTGTCCTCACATTTCCTGTGCGCGAATTTCCTGCAGGCGAACAAGTGCCATTGGGTGTGCGGGTGCTATTATCAGAAGAATCTGCCGATACCCTGCTGGATAATACCGCATCGTTTAGCATCTCCGTCCCCCTATATGACAGAGCGCAAAATCCACCAACAACCACCCCATCCACATCCACCGCCACACCAACAATCACCACCGTTTTACCCGATGGCGTGATACGTATTCCCATTATCAACACCGATATTAACCTCAATGACCCCAACCAACGCCTCATTTTGGCGGGAATTTTGGTGGGTATCCTTCTGCTGGTATTTGTCTTATGGCTCATTTTGCGGGTCTTATTTCGCAGAACACCGCTATTTGGCAGTTATAAGCCACCGTATCACACCGTTGGGCAATATGACCGCAACAGCACCATCGGGCGCAGACAGTTATGGCAACAACACGCCCAAAATAACAGTGTGCAATATCCGTGTCGGGCAGGGACATATCATGCCCGCAAATTGCTCTTGGGGATGAATGGGCGCTATTTGGATGGCTGGAAAATTACCGCACTCCGCATGATGCAATATGATATGTATGGCAGAATTACCCGTAGCCAAGTGTTGGCGACACAAAAATGGGTCAAACGGCTCAATAAGACCGCGCATCGTGGCGGAAAACTGAAGCCAAAGCAAATTTCACGCAAAGTTGCGCCTATTGCCAAATGGATGTCGCGGCAATTCAAAAAACGGCTCACACCCAAAACAGCACTCCTCTCGATTGCGCTGGATATGCGCCTGCAAGGGACGCATGGTGAGGTGCGGATTGTGTTTGAATTACACGAGTGCTATCAGGGAATGCCCACATTGCTTGACCAATGGGATCCAGAAATGGTCATCGTGGGGCGCACCCTCCATGAGAGTTATACCTTCACACTTAATGGGCAAAATAACACCGAGACCTATCGGCAATTTCGCAAACGATTAAAAGGCGATATTCAACAAGCCCTCACCGAATTGTGCCAAGTGGTCACGGTCACACGCCCAGAACCCGTCTTAGCACCACCAAATTTTCTCAATCCACCCACACACCCCACAGGTCATTCCACCGAGCGCGGATTTACGGCTTTGTCACCATCACCAAAAACACCCACCAGACCTATCACGGAACGACTGCTGATAGAAATTCCAACCGAACACAATGCCTTGCCACTTGTCCCCCCAGATTTAGAAGGAATGAGCGATGAAACCCAACAACGGAATCCGATGGATGATGAATAACACCCAACACCCTATCATACCCATGCGCTTGATGATTATGCTAGCATTGCTATTCATCACCAATAGCCTCATGGCGCAAGAAACAAATTCACCCGACCAGTCACCAGAGGCGACTCTCGCCATTTTGCGCGAGACAGTGATACCCCAAAATGACCCGTTTGCCCTCGCTTATCAGTTTTATGGGATAGAAGCACCACCCGTCACCGATAATCCCGTCCCATTCAGACAAGGGGATAGCGATGCGTTTTGGGTATCGGACAACAATAACGGCACAACACGCCAATTGACCGCCACCTTAGAAGTTGTGAGCGAATATGCCTATTTTTGGGTAGAAAATCGTCAAAATGTGAACAATCGGGAATTAGAAGCCCTCGCTCAAGCCTTTGATGCTGATATTTATGCCCAAACACGCGCTATTTGGGGGACAGAACCCCTCCCGGGTGTGGATGGCGACCCACGCCTGCATATCCTTTTTGCCACCAGACTCGGCGCGAGTTCTGCAGCATATTTTGCCCGTCGCCATAACTATCCAGAAGAAATTCTGCTCCATTCCAATGCCCGTGAGATGTTTTTTGTTAATTTATCCACCAATAGCAGTGTGAATAGCGCCTTTTTGCAGAGTACCCTCGCACACGAATTTCAACACATGATTCGTGCCAATGTCACCCCCAACGAAGAGGCATGGGTCAATGAGGGGTTTTCTACCTTCACAGAGGGTTATATGGGCTATGTGGCGGCGAATCGCTATCCAGAGGCATTTCTGACCAATCCAGACACCCAATTAACCAGTTTTGGGCTGTCTAATAATCGGCTGGCAGAATATGGGGCGGGATATTTATTCGTCACCTATTTATACGAGCAATTTGGCATCGAAGCCATACAAGCCCTCTCAGAAAATCCGCTTAATGGCATGTTTGGTGTGCATGATGTGGTGGCGACACTAGGTGCTATCACCGCCGAAGAATTTTTTGGCAATTGGGTCGTTGCCAATCTCATCCAAGACACGCAACTCCATTCATCGTATGGCTATCAGACTGTGAATAGCCTCGTCCCCGTTGCGACACAGCGCCTCAATGGGAACGACATCAATGTCATCCGCCAAGTGTCGCAATATGCCACCCATTATTATGCACTAACTGATTTTGTGGGTGGGGATACCCTCCAAATTGAGCTAGATATTCCGCAAACGGTGCGGTTATTGCCCACAGACCCCACCAGTGGCGAAAAATTTTGGTATAGCAATCGGGGCGATGTGAGCCATACCCGCCTATATCGTGAGTTTGACCTCACCAATGCCTCCACTGCCACCTTCACCTATCAGTTATGGGCAGATTTGGAAGCCGATTGGGATTATGGCTATTTGCTCATCAGCACCGATGACGGCGCAACATGGGAGACCATCCAAACCGATACCATGACCACCAATAACCCATTGGGCAATCTTTATGGCACAGCAGGGTATAGCCTGTCTACCAATGGTTGGATAAAAGAATCGGTTATTTTAGATGCGTATGTGGGGCAATCGGTCATACTCAGCTTTGAACTTATCACCGATGATGCTGTGAATTATGCGGGTATGGTGGTGGATGATATGGCGATTCCCGAAATTGGTTATTATACCGATTTTGAAACCGATAACGGCGGATGGACGAGTGAGGGATGGGTGTGGGTGACAAATCAAATTCCACAGCAGGCATGGATTCAAGTGATTCAAAGCCTACCAAACAGAGTAACTGTTTCACGCTGGTTTTTGCCCACTGGGGATGGAGACATACATCCCATCATATTAAACCGAGAAGTCGAGTCGGTGGTGATAGCCATATCCGCTATAGCACCTGTTACCACAGTCCCGATGGAGTATCATCTGACAATCGTTAAAAATTAAACTTCCTAGACGGGTGTGCCAGCGAGTATCTTCTGTAATTGGTCCGGAAATTTTTTCATGCTGAGTGGTTTACCCAAAAAGCTATGAAACCCTGCTTTGCGGGCGGCATCAATTTCGCTATTATGAACGGTATACGCCACAATTGGCACACCAGCCAATTGTGGCTTGCTCTTTAAATGGGTTAAAATTTCAAAGCCATCGTAATTTGGCAGTTCCAAATCTAAAAAAATGACATCCAATTTTTCGATGCTGTCGAGTGCCTGTGATGTCTTTTTGCCTGGTCCCAACACACCAACAATTTTGGCATTGGTGGCGGTGGCAAAATCATAATTTTCTGCCACCATCAACGCAGTTGTATAACTGAATGAACCAAATACATTGGCAAAGGCATCTAAAATTTGTGTATAGGTCACAGCACTATTGATATTTTGGCTGAGGCGATAAAACAGTTCTGTCTCTCGTTGTGATTCTTGTGCCTGCAAATACGCACGGCGGGCTGTGATATTTTCTGCGAGGCGTGGCGCAAGCAATTCTATCATCACGCGCAACGGCTGTGGAAAGATCTGATAATCTTCCCAATTAATCACCAAAAATGCCTCATGACGTTCTTGGGTGCGAAGTGGGACGATTATTATCGCCTTATACCCTGCCCGATTCATCACATTGATTTCGATTTCGCCAAAGAAATCGGTCTTATAGATATTTTCCACATAGACGGGAGCATCGGTGTTGAGGATTTGCTGGCGGTTTTGAACCGCCAGCTAGTCGCATCAAGCGCACTAAAGGCTAATACTGCTAATGGAGAACCGAAAACAAATTCATAGGATTATGTCAATAACGCATCATTAAACGTGTTTTGACCCCACCCCAACCCCTCCCCAAAAATTGGAGAGGGGCTAAAACCTGCCCTAAAATGGGTTTCTACCCCTTTCTCCACGCAGTGGGGATAAGGGGGCTGGGG
>DAOTUO010000243.1:0-2753 GCA_034436595.1 Anaerolineae bacterium
CAGTGGGGATAAGGGGGCTGGGGGGATAGGGGTGATTTAAGCTGATAATTGACTTGAAAATGCTTATCCATTGAAATTTGAAAATCATTTGAATTCAAAATAGTTGTTCCATTAGATTAAATTGTGGCTGTGTACGGGTGGATTGTGCGTTTTGCCCCACATCCTTTTATCCAGAAAATTTATCCCATAATGCTCTGCAACACCAGCAAATAGGCATCCATCTGACCAATCAGGCGCGGGGCGTGATGAATATCTGCCCAAAATAGCGAAAAGACAATCGGCGTGGGGTTGCCATCTGACCGAAAACGCTCAATATGTTCCCATGTTTCGGGCGGGGTATGTGGATAGGTGAGGTGAAAAAAATGGCGATGGTGAGTTTCATCGGGCAAAAAGAGTCGTTTTTGCTCGCCCAGATAGCCATTGATGACCAAACCCGTTAGCCCTGTTTCTTCGTATGCCTCGCGCAAAACTGCTTCCTCTAATGTTTCGCCGTCCTCGACAGAGCCACCCGGAACTTGAATCCCCGCCTCTGGTGCTTTTGGTTGCGAGAATACCAAGAGCCGATTGTTATGGGTGATATAGGCACACACTTTTTTAACGATGACCATGTTGGGTGATTTATCCTTTCGCTGATGAACGGACGGGGAATTATAACCGATTCGGGGCGGGGTGGCTAGATAAAAAATGTGCGTGGATAAACCATGCCACCATCTGGCAATCATCATCAAAATATGCTAGGCTTGCTTGTCTAAATAAATGATACAAAATAAACCTATTTTAAGGTAGCAATTATGACACACATCGGCATTATTGGCATTGGCACATATTTTCCAGAAAAAATTCAGACCGCGCATGACCTTGTATCATCTACAGGGATTCCCGCCGACATATTAGAGTCGAAAATGGGTATCCGCCAGCGCCATATCGCGGGGGATGGCGATACTATCAGTTATATGGCATCGCAAGCGGGGATTTTGGCAGTTGCCCATGCGGGTATTTCTCCAGAAAAAATCAATGTGGTTATCTCGCATGGGAGCGAACACAAAGACCATGTGGTGTGGAATAGCGCAGGAAAGATTCAGCAGGCGGTGGGGGCAATCAACGCCTATGGCTTCGAGATTTATGCGTTGTGTGCAGGTGCGCCCATCGCGCTCAATGTGGCGCGGGGTATAATGTTGGCAGACCCCACGCTCGAATATGCGTTACTCGCCGCCGCTAGCCGAGAAAACGACATCGTGAATCCCGCCAATCCGCGCACCCGCTTCATGCTCAACTTTGGGGCAGGGGCGTCGGCATTGGTACTCAAACGCGATGCTACCGAAAATATTATTTTGGGCGCATCCGCTTTTACCGACGGCACATTATCAGAGACGGTGGTACTCAATCCACGCGCCACACCATCGGGTGAACACGATATTGTTGGGGATGTGGTGGGCAGGTTGGATGTGATGGATGTGGATTATATGACCGCACGGCTCGGTGAGACATCCTTGCCCAATTTTATCCGTGTCATCCGCGAGGCAGTCGAAAAAAGTGGCGCGACATTGGCAGATATTGGCTTTATGGGCGTCGTCCACATGAAACGCTCGTTTTATCGAGAAATTTTGGCGGCGTGTGGTGTCCCAGAAGAAAAATCGGTGTATTTAGAAGATTATGGGCATATCCAAAGTGTAGACCAAGCGGTGGCGTTGCAATTGGGTTTGGCACAGGGCAAAATTTATGACGGCGATTTGGTGGTATTGGCAGGCGCAGGCGTGGGCTATACATGGAGCGCCATAGCCATTCGCTGGGGCAAAATTTAGCTATAATCTACTATTAAAAATAAAAAATTGGAGCATAAGACAAGATGACCAAGCAAAAAGTGCGGATTTTTGGTGTACCGATGGATTTGGGGCAACAACGGCGTGGTGTGGATATGGGACCCAGCGCTATCCGTTATGCGGGGTTACAAGAACGCCTCATCAAACTAGGCTATGAAGTTCACGATGGGGGTAATATTTACGCGCCACAGGCAGAAGAAATCGAATCGCCTTATGATAGTAGCGACCTAATTGGCACTGCACATCATCTGCCAGAAATTGCCAATATCTGCCAGCAGGTGTATGAGCGCACCAAAAATACCGTGTCTGCGGGCGAAAAAGTTATTTTTCTGGGTGGCGACCATAGCATGAGCATTGGCACAGTATCGGCAGTGGCAACCCCAAAGACGGGTGTGCTGTGGATAGATGCCCATGGCGATATTAATACCCCGTCCACATCGCCATCGGGCAATATACATGGCATGGTTATCTCGGCATTATTGGGCGAGACACCCAACCGCCTCACCGATATTGGGTATGCAGGCGCAAAAATACAGCCATCGCAATTGGCATATATCGGTCTGCGTGAACTCGATGAGGGGGAACGCGCTCGCTTGTCTAGGGGGGATATAAAAGCCTATACCATGCGCGAGATAGACGAAAACGGCGTGGCACAAATCGCCTACCAAGTCCTCAAACATTTTGCCGATATGACCCACATCCATGTGAGCCTCGACCTCGATGGATTAGACCCACACCATGCCCCTGGTGTTGGCACACCCGTCCCTGGTGGACTAACCTATCGGGAGGCACATCTGCTCATGGAAATTTTGGCAGATAGCCACAAGGTGACATCGTTGGATGTGGTGGAGGTCAATCCCATTTTGGATATTAGCAATCAAACCGCGATGACGGCGGTGGAATTGGTCTCCGGGCTGATGGGTCAGCGTATTT
>DAOTUO010000244.1:0-1878 GCA_034436595.1 Anaerolineae bacterium
CAAAATAGGGCTTAAAGAGGGCGCGTGGAACAAGCCCAAAGGGACCACCCGCATCGGCTTGGGTGAGTCCAGCATGGATCAGATGAATGGTCATATCACCAAGTTGCATCTATCCATCCTCCTATGATTTAATCCGAAAGGTGTCTATCATGACATCAAATAGACCGACATCAGAGGCACTAGCCTGTGTGAAGGTGACGGTGTACATATTATTATTCCTGATAACCACATAGGCATGAGATATAGCACTTTCGCCACCCATATAAATCTCATTCATCATATAAAAGGCATTACCAATCGGCAATTCAATAATCCGATTATCTAGCACAGAGATACCCACTCTCGCGGCTTCATTAACCAGCGTGGTCTGCACCTCTCTGAGTGACGGATTGCCAACCCTTGTGACATTAATATTCACATTTGGGGAATAATTGGGGGAAACCGCAAATATCTGTATAGACGAAAAATCCCCCCCGTCTGACATTAGAGCCGCTAGTTCTGGGGTTATATCGCCAGACCGAACCATTTCGGCTATTGCACTTTTATATTCCGCAGAATTTACATCCATCCAATTGGACGGCACACCAATTTCGACATTCGCACCAGAAAACAACACATAACCATCTGGAATGATGGCGGGTTCATAGGGGTTTGTCAAAAATGTGATTATATACGGGGTGACTAATCGGAATATAACCCCAAGTACGGCAAAAACGACAATTCCTAAGACGTAATCATACCATTTCCGACCCGGTTTTGTAGCATACTCCGTCTTGTTATAAACCATCTTGCCAGAAAATTCTGTCACACCGCTCGATGCCACCGATGATTGCATCTGCAAAAAGAATTTATCGGTGCGGAGTGCCTCAAAAAAGGCTTGGTAAAATGTTTTGATAGACCCATATCGCAGAGACGGGTCATATTCTGTGGCACATTGGATGACTTTATCCATTTGAGCAGACACAGTAGCGCTGTGTTTTCGCAATGATAGGGGTGTATAATCCGCTTCAGAGACCGATGAGGGCGAATATGGCGGGGTTTTACCCGTTATCCACGTAAATAACACCATACCCAATGAATATACATCAGACCGTTCACTCGGCTCTTCTCCGTTGATTTGTTCTGGCGCTGTATAAGCGGTTGGCGTATATGGCTTGCGTTGTGCGAGACACTCTAGCTGAAAATCGCTCACATAGGCAACAGTATCATGGTCAAATAAAATATTGGTCGGCTTAAGATTCCCATGAATCACCCCTTGCCGATGGGCATACATCAATGCCTGAAAAATATGTTGAGCATGGTCTTTTATATCGAATAAATTAACTGTTCCACGCTGAATTTTGGTCTCTAAATTGCCACCCATCATATAGGGCATATCTACTGCAGGAAATTTATCTGCCACATCATAGGCATTAATGGCGACAATATTCGGGTGGTCAAGTCCCTGAATAACATCCAACTCATGCGATAATCGCTTCATAAAGCCTTGTATCTGCAAGGTTTTGCTCGGATACAATTTGATGGCGGCTGGTGCATTGGTAATAGGGGATTTCGATAAAAATACCGCCCCATGCCCACCCCGCCCGATTTGCTTGATAACGATATAATTGCCAACCATTTTTTCTTGTTGTTGATTCATCGGAATTTACCATCCCCTAAGATAGGATACACAATGTTTAACTGATAGATGTGATGCAAAAATATATGATACGTCTGATGTGAGCTGAGAATGGCAAGATAGGTCTTAAAAAAAATCTTTTTCACCTAATTCGATTCGATTTTTAGCCATTCTTCAAATTGTGCCACCAACACACGGCGTTCACTATCGTCCAAAAACGATGCACGCGCCGCATTGAGCATAAATTGTTTGATGTCGTC
>DAOTUO010000245.1:0-1918 GCA_034436595.1 Anaerolineae bacterium
CAAAATAGGGCTTAAAGAGGGCGCGTGGAACAAGCCCAAAGGGACCACCCGCATCGGCTTGGGTGAGTCCAGCATGGATCAGATGAATGGTCATATCACCAAGTTGCATCTATCCCCCTATTATGATGTGATGCGAAAGGTCTCTATCATGACATCAAATATATCTTGCCAATTTCCGCCAGTCATCGAATTGTGTGTGAGTGTCACAGAATATAAGCGCCCATTGGCAGAGACCATATAAATTTCGCTATACGACGTAAATCCGCCCATCACGGGCAAAGATACATTGACATGCAATGCCTCACCATCTGCTAATTGCACACGGTCAACACTAATAAGTGTCGCGTTGAGTTGCTGATATTGCAGTCTGATGACATTTTCTACTTGGTCTAATGTTGAATACGGATTTTGTTCCACCGCGATACTCACATTGACCCCTGAGACTAACTCAAGCGCAAAAAGCTGAAAGATGCCTGCTTCAATTTGTGGTCGCAGTTGTACCATCAAATTATAGAGTTGTGGGTTTATATTTTGGAGTGTGTTGATAGAGTCGTTGATAAACTCGCCAGTGGTCACATCCTGCCAATCTTCTGGCACAGCAATCTGCACATTATTTCCCTGATACAACACATATCCCTCTGGCACACGAACAGAGGTGGGTGCGCGTCTGGTGCTGGTGGGGGATGTATCTCCAGATGCCCCGTCAGATGGGCGTGTGGCAATGACCACTCCTACCCCAACCATCATTATGAGCGCAATAATCGCCAAAAATGGCACAATGGAGCGCCGTTTTTGGGGCGCATATCCCCCATACGGCTGTGGTGCTGGCGGATAATAGGGTACTGGGGTATATGGGGTCGGTGGTAGTGTATAAGCAGGTGTGGGTTGCCGATTCGGTTGTGGCGCATAGGGCGGTGGTGGCTGTGGATTGGGGGGCGGGGCATATCCATAAGACGGAGACGCAGAAACACCCCTAATGGCTTGGCTAAAGGCATCGAAAAATGCGCCTGCCGATGTAAAGCGTTCTGACGGATTTTTGGCACTCCCTCGCATGATAACAGCTTCAACCTGTGGCGGTATATCGGCGCGGAATTGCCGAATCGGGGGTAATTTTTCTTCGATTTGTTTGAGCAACATAGCCACAGGGGTATCTGCCATAAACGGCATTTTTCCTGCCAGCCATTCAAAGACCACAATCGCCAATGAGTAAACATCAGAACGCCCATCCAATGCCTGTGAACGGGCTTGTTCTGGCGACATATAGGCGGGTGTGCCAATAACATTACTCCCCGTGAGGTCACTGCCCATAACACGGGCAATACCAAAATCGCTTAGGTACGCATTGCCATCTTGGTCAAACAAAATATTTCCGGGTTTGAGGTCACGGTGAATCACACTATGTTGATGGGCATAATCTAATGCTTGGCAAATTTGCCGTAGCGGTCTTTCGAGGTCTGCCAATTGCGGGATTCCCCTGCGGATGCGGTTTTCTAGGCTACCACCCGCCAAATAGCGCATGACGATATAGGGAAGCCCATCCACCAGACCATAATCGTGTACGGGCAAAATATGGGGATGTTCGAGCTGGCTAATCACCGCCACTTCACGGGTGAATCGGTCAAAAAAATTGGGGTCATGCAAAAATGTACGTGGCAATATCTTAAGTGCCACTGTCCGATTCATAGACTGTTGATGAGCGCGGTAAACGGTTGCCATGCCCCCCCGCCCAATTTCTTCGATAACGGCATATTGCCCTAATGTCTTACCTATCAATTCATCTTTTGGCTGTTTACCCATAATAATCCTAATTCGATTCGATTTTTAGCCATTCTTCAAATTGTGCCACCAACACACGGCGTTCACTATCGTCCAAAAACGATGCACGCGCCGCATTGAGCATAAATTGTTTGATGTCGTC
>DAOTUO010000246.1:0-25427 GCA_034436595.1 Anaerolineae bacterium
ATTCGCCCACCCAACCCGCCCGCGCCTTTGATATGCCCGTTGCCAATGATGACGCCGATTGGCTGGTAGATTTGTCGTCTGGGGCAACATCAGAAATGCCCAATGAATTTCCAGACCTCGATTTTTCTGGCTTAGGCGATAGCCTACAAGACCTCGATTTGCCCAATTTTGAGCTAGAAGGTTTGGGTGATTTGGCAGGCTTGGCAGATGGCAACACCGACCCCGTGAATTGGCTCGATAATTTGGTCAACGACAGCAACATCAATACGACCCCTGTGCCAAATAATCCATTCGATTCGATATTCGATGAAAAACCCGCTACACCGCCACCATCCACCGAAAACAGCATTGAATGGCTCGAAAGCCTCGCCAAACGGCAAGGCGTGAGTGATGATGAACTCATTACCCGCCCAGAATTTAATTTGCCAGAATTGGCATTAGACCCCAATTTTGTCTCACCAGAAAATGACCTATTCAATTTTGATAGTATAGATAACCTTGACCAAGCCGCTATGGATGCCACCGACCCTGTAGCATGGCTGGACAGCCTCGCATCGGCACAAAACACCAAAACGCCCACTGCCCCATCTGAGCCGACTGAGATCAACACAGCCGACATGCTCCAAAAATTGAATAAGGGCATCAGCGACCCCGATGATATGAAGGGGTGGATGGATAAATTGCTGGAAGAAGGCTCAAAACGCCAAGTACCAGATTATATCAGTGAGGACGATGAACCCATCCAAGCCAACATTCCAGATTGGCTTGTGGAACAAGTCGGATTGCCCCCAGAGATGGGCGGCACAGGTAGCGGCGCACCCATCGAAATGGATTTTGATGCGTTGGTCGCCCCAGATACTATGCCCACAGGCGATATGCCCGATTGGTTGCTGGAATCGAGTCCGCTTCAAGCACAAACCGAGTCAGAGCTAGAAGCCATTAGCGGTGATATGCCCGATTGGTTGCTGGAATCCAGTCCATTCCAAGCAGAAACACAGCCAAAAGCCGTTGGTGGTGATATGCCAGACTGGTTAGAAGACACCCTATCAGAAGAATCCGATTCGGTAAAATCGTTCTTCCAAAGCCCACAAACCTCACCACTCAGCACCGAAGAAATTGAAGTGGATATGAGCGACCCATGGGTCGAGGCATTTGAATTAGAACGCCGTGTGGCAATGGGTCTGATGAGCGATGAAGAGGTCATTTTCTCAGATGAACCTATGGCGATGGATGCCGTAATAGACGACATGCTCGAAGATGAACCCCTCCCCATGGGCGACCTCGAAAATGTCCCTGCATGGATGGATGTCGCAGTCAGTGTTACACCAGCAGAATCTGTTCAGGTGCAAGCGGTGAGGGATTTGCCAGATTGGTTGCGCGAGACAGAAGACGAAGCACCTATCGTCATGGGCGATGAGCCACTCCCCGATTGGCTCAATGAAGCGGGTATCGAAAACACCCAAGATGTGCCAGATTGGTTGCTCGAAACCGTCGCAGACGAACAACCAGAACCCGTCTTTACCCCACCACCTCCTGCGCCAACACCTGCCCCTATGGTGGTGAAGGCACAATCTCCCGCGCCAACACCCGTGGGCAATATCAACCCTGGTCAGGTATTGCAACAAGCCCGCGCCAAAGTGCAAGAAGGCGATATGGAAGCAGGCTTGGGCGCATACGAAGCCGTCATCCGCGCCAATATCGCGTTGGACACAGTGGTCAGTGACCTATCCGAATTGGTCAAACAAGAGGGTAATAAAACCAATGCCAGTATTTACCGTGTTTTGGGCGATGGTCTGATGCGACAAGGTCGTCTGCAACAAGCACTCGATATCTATCGCAAGGCATTGAACCTACTCTGATTTTTAATCATTTTGGGCATGGTCATTCATGCCTACATCACCCATAATTAACCAAACGGGCGCAAGTGTTTGCGCCCTTATCATGTCTATTCAGAAAGGGTTTTTCACTTGGAACGTACATTCATCATTATCAAACCAGATGCCGTACAACGAGGACTCACAGGCGAAATTTTGCGCCGTTTCGAGGCGCGTGGTCTGCGGATTATCGGCATGAAATTTATGCAAGTCTCGCGTGAACTGGCAGAAAAGCATTATGAGATTCATAAGGGAAAAGGCTTCTATGAAGGTTTGGTGAATTATATCACCTCATCGCCAGTGGTCGCCATCGCCCTTGAAGGCACAAATGCGGTATTATCTGCCCGCAATACCATCGGCGCAACCCGCCCCCACGAAGCCGCCGCAGGAACAATTCGTGGCGATTTTGCCCTCGAAGTGGGTTATAACCTCGTGCATGGCTCTGATAGTGTCGAGAATGGTCAAATTGAAGTGGCAAATTTCTTCACCGATGCCGAATTGGTCTCTTGGTCGCGTGTGACCGATGCGTGGATTTTTGAAAATCGCTAATTGCAGGTAATTTTTGGTTTTTGTGGCTGTGGACGGCAAAAATGCCGTCCGTACACCGCCATAAAAATAGGCAGGCATCATGGCGGAATATATCCGCCACCCTCAAACTACATCAAACTCAACAACACCTGTGCTTCATTTTGCCATAGACCCTCTAGGTCATAATATTGGCGCTTCTCCTCCAAAAAGAGATGCACAATCACATAACTATAATCCACCAATATCCAACCACTTTCGCCTGTGCCTTGTACCGACAAGGGCAACAAACCATATTTTTCTTTGAGTTCCACCCGCAGATGGTCTACTAGCGCCTTGAGTTGGCGGTCGCTTGTACCCGTACAAATCACAAAATAGTCGGCTAAATTTGCCGCTATCTCGGGTATGAGATTGAGTAACACAATATTGGCGGCTTTTTTATCTTCCACCAAATCCACAATGGTTCTTGCTATTTCTTGCGCGTCCAGAAAACACTCCTTTAACTTATTTTTAAGCGCGTGTATTTTTTATGATAACACACATTGCCCGTTTTCTGTCTGTACAATTTTAGCCGTTCCCAATCTTGTCAAAATCAAACAGATGTGCTATCCTATAGGATATTCGATTATAATCATAAGACAAATCAATGACCCAAGACCCCCAAACACTGATAGCAGAAACAGGCGGTGAACGCCTCGACAAATGGCTTGTTGCTCAATTTACAGACTATTCCCGCGCTCAAATCCAAGATTGGATTAAAGATGGGTTGGTGATGGTCAATGACGAAGTTGCCAGAGCCAGTCTAAAATTACGGGGCGGCGAAAAAATCGTTGTCACCCTCCCCATCGCCCCAGAACCACCACCTATCGCGGTGAATATCCCGCTCACAGTGGTGCATGATGACCCCAATTTTGCCGTGATAGACAAAGTGGCGGGCATGGTCACACATCCGGGCGCGGGCAACCCCACCAACACTCTCATGAACGCCATTTGTGGCAAATGGGGCGAAATTTTGCATATGCAAAATGAACGCAAGGGCATTGTGCATCGGCTAGATAAAGAGACCAGTGGGTTGATTGTCATCGCCAAAGATGATGTCACCCAACGCCAACTCATGCGCCAATTTCAAGCCCGCACGGTTGAAAAAATGTATCTGGCATTATTGGAGCGTCCACCAAAGACCAATATTGGGCGTATCGAGGTCCCTATTGGGCGCGATAACCGTGACCGTCGCAAAATGGTACCCCTCCGCGCTGGCAGACCTGCTATTAGCGAATTTGAAGTGAAAGAAACCTATGCCAATGGCATGTGTTTGGTGCAATTTAATTTACTCACAGGGCGCACGCATCAAATCCGTGTCCATGCGGCATTCATTGGATGCCCATTGGTCGGCGATAAAACCTACGGATTTCGCAAACAGACGATGAAAACGGAGCGCATGTTTTTGCACGCCCAACGGCTTTCGTTTGACCATCCAAAAACCCGTGAGCGCCTTATTTTTGAATCACCATTGCCACCAGAACTCGAAAAAATCTTGAGACGCTTAAATCAACAAAAGTAAGCTATTTTTGCCTTTATATCACCGCAAAAAATTGTGCCATTATCTTTGTTTCATTTGTTTCAATAGAAGGATAAAACCCAATGCGTGAAATTTCGATTGCAATTGTGCAGATGAAACCCAAACTCAACGAAGCCTCTGAAAATCTTATCAAGATGTCAGAAATGATAGGCAAAATTGCCGCAGAGCAAAAAGTAGACCTCATCGTCTTTCCAGAACTGATCACCAGTGGCAATGAACTCGGTTTGCGCTTCACAGAACTTGCACAGCGTGTCCCTGGTCCAACCGTGAACCTCATCGCCCAACGCGCCAATGATTATGGGGTGTATGTGGCGTTTGGCATGGTGACGAAGGAAAAAGTGGAGAGTGTGCTATATAATTCTGCCATTCTCATCGGACCCGATGGCGAATTGTTGGATGTGTATAACAAAATTCACCTGCGCGGTGAAGAACGCATGGCATTCCGTGAGGGGATTCGTCTTTCGGTCAATGATACCGAAGTCGGGGCGATTGGCATGATGCTCGGATACGACCTCGCTTTTCCAGAAATTGCCCGTAGCCTCACACTCGATGGCGCAGAAATTATCCTTGTGATGGCAAATTGGGAAGCCAATTATATGGATGAATGGAAAACTTATATCCGTTCCCGCGCATACGAAAATTCGGTGTATGTGGTCGGTGTAAACCGTGTTGGCGAGGATATTACTCTCAATTTTGGTGGTGAAAGCATGGTTGTTGGACCCAGAGGGCAGGTTTTTGGGTCTATGGCAGATGAAACCGACCCCGAAACAGGCGCACCCAAAGAGGGTTATGTGATTGCCAAGATAGACCTCGACCAAGTGCGGAAAAATCGGGAAGAATTTCAGTTCATCCAAAATCGGCAACCGGCTATTTATCGCCCATTGGTACGGAAATATTAGAAAAAGTGCTACGGCAGGCGATGAGCCATCCCAACCCCATAAATGGGATTGGGATGCCAATTTTCATCACAAAAATCGGTGTGGACTGGGGCTTGCCATGGCAAGCCCCTACCTTATGCCCATCTGACCCACAAAATATCAGTCACTATTAAAACATTGAACTGGTCTGTCTTATCCGTAATTCACGATATTTAATTGGCGCAATACATCCCCATAACACCCCAAAAACCCTATCCCCATAGCCTTCCCCCAATTTATAGGGGATAATATGCCCATAAATGCTCTATACTAAATTATAGAATGGAAGGTGTTTTGCGGATGAAACAAATTGGAACAGGCATCGTCATATTATTCGTCCTACTATCGTTGGGCGTTGTGGGATTAGGTTATCTTCAGCGCAATCAGCCAGAATCCCAAAAAACCCCTTTGGAACTCAAATTGACCGTCAACGCTATGGCACAGACATGGATGAGGCAAGTGGTTAGGTCATTCAACGACAGTGATAACCGTCTCATTGGAGATTATATTGTGACTATCACCCTCAACAATGCCACCATAGATGATATGACCGTGTGGTTAAATGACACATGGACAGACCAAAATCATCCCGATTTATGGCTACCAAGCACATCGCTTGCCGTGAATTATGCGGGCTACCCCATCCGTAGTGTTGTCCCTAGTGTGGCACAAAGCCCGTTGGTCTGGGTGGCGACCGCCGATGTCGCACAAGCCATCACACAAGATGGCAATCAGCCCTTTGATTGGGATACCGTGCAAGCCGCCGCACAAGCAGAAACATGGGCAAATTTTGGGGCATCCGCTATCAATGGCAATGTGAATATCGCGTTTTCTTTGCCCAATGGCACGATGAATGGATTGATGGTGTTATATAGCTCTCTCAGCTATTTTAATGATGAGACGACCATCGCTAATAACAGCATGACCCCCGCCTATCAGTCGTGGTTTTTGCCTATCAGACAAAGTGTTCCCAACTTCACCAGCATTGGCGATAATGTCGCCACATTTATGGTGACACAACAGGGTACATCGGTCAATATTGGCATGTTACCAGAGGCACAACTGCTCAATCAGTTAGAGGCACTTATCAATCGGCGCGATATACAGGTGGCATATCCACAATACCCTGTAGTATTCGATTTTCCGTTGGCAGAGTGGCAAGTGACCAATGTATCGGCAGAAAACGCCACCATCCGCCAACAAGCCATACAAGCCTTTGGTGAATGGTTACTCGCCCCCGACCAACAAGCCCAATTAGCACAAAATGGATTGCGCCCCATAGCCGAAAATCCCACCGAAGCCGATAGGCTGTTTCGTTTGGGTACAGAGGTCGGCATTGAATATGCCCCGTCATTAGACGGACGACTCACAGAAGCACCATTCGCCTTTGCGGGTATTTTATTGTCGTGGTTTTCACGTTAATCAGGAGAAAATTGATGCACCAAACATCCATCATCCGATTTATTATGTTCGTTATGTTGTTATTGGGGTTGGTCGCGTGTGATGACCAGCCATCGAGCCAATCCGCCGTATTTGAGCAATCTCCAGCAACGCAGGCGGTGGCACGTCCTAGCAACGCCATCGAAATTAGCATTATCTATGCGCCAGAATCCGATTTATACATGCCACAGACCATCACAGAATTTAATAGCGCCTATGCACGGGGGGTTAATCCGCTCACCAATCAACCACTAGGAAGCGGGGAACTTCCCATTTATGTGGTCGGTGTCGCAGGGTCATCTGGGACGGTGATGGAAGGCATTGTGAACGCGATTCTGTCTCCCAATAACCAAAATGTGGCGCGTCCTACTATCTTTGCGCCGTCTGTGAGCCATTGGTTGGCACTCGCCAATTACTTTGCGGGACGCGACCTGTTTAACCTCGCAGAAGCCCGCCCCACCGCCCTTGCACCGGTGGTCATGGCAATTTGGAAAAGCCGTTTGGATGCCATCCGCAACACGGTAGCATCGCGTACAGGGCAAAATCCAGAGGATGTACAAATTGGTTGGGAAGAATTATTAGATGTGTTGGCTAGCCCCAATGGGTGGCAAGATTATGGCATTCCCAATGGACGGCGTACCGTATATTATGGGCATACCGACCCGTATATTAGCTCCACCGCCCTGTCTACACTCATCGCAGAATTTTATGCCGCCGCCCGTGATAATGGCTTCACAGGGCGACGCTTAACCCTATCAGAAGTGAACGATGCCGATATACAACAAGGTGTGCGAAATATTGAGCAACTCATCCGCCACTATTCACGCCGTACCACCGAATTTAAGGAATATATCGCGCAAGGTCCAGAGTACCTCGATTTTGTCGCGCTAGAAGAAAACGACCTGCTATTTATTAATATGGGACTCACCGAAACCAGCCCACCAGAACAATTGGTGGCGCTCTATCCCAAAGAAGGCACATTTTGGCATGAACACCCCTTTGGTATCGTCAACGCCTCATGGGTATCGCCAGAACAAACCGAAGCCGCACAGATTTTTACCGAGTTTGTCCTCACACCCGCCATCCAAGAACGCATCATGTCACAAGGATTCCGCCCCGCCAACCCCGATGTGCCATTGGCATATCCGTTTGTGGCAGAAAACGGCATAGACATTAATCAACCATCCACAGTATTAGATGTCCCCGCACCCGAAGTAGTCGCCGCCATTCAACAAAGCTGGGCTTTTGTCAAGAAACAAGCCGATATTTGGTTGGTCATTGATGTGTCTGGGTCAATGGCAAATGAGCGCAAATTGGAACAAGCCAAAACAGCGGCGCTCGCCTTTATCGAAGGATTAGAGATCAATAGTCGTGTCGGGTTGGCAGTATTCTCTGAGAGTGTCGAAATTTTGGTCGAGATGGGTGATTTGGAGCGCAATGCCAATGCCTTGCGTGAAGAAATTGCGGCATTACAACCTTTGGCAGGGACAGAATTATTCAAAGCCACGCAGGCGATTGTGTCGCTGATGAATACATCCGATGACACCGATAGAATCCGCGCAGTGATTTTATTGAGCGATGGCGAGGACACAGGCGATAGAACAGTGACTCTAAACGATGTGGTCAATACCATCACCGCTAGTCGGGGGGCGCTCAACCCGATTATCCTCATCCCTGTGGCGTATGGGGAATCGGCAGATGTGACCACCCTCAGCCGAATGGCACGCGCCAGCAATACCCGTGTGCAATCGGGCGACCCCAACGATATTCAGGCATTGCTCGAACTGATTAGTAGCTACTTCTAAAATCGGTGGTGGACACAAAGGCGTGTTTATAGTTAATTTCGATACAGCGAGTAGCCACAGCCATTGGTTAAAACCGAATACCTTTAAGTTAGCACCTTAAAAACATCCCCTATCCCCCGCCCCTTATCCCCACCGAGTGGGGAAAGGGGAGAAAACCACTTTTAGGCAAAGTTTTATCCCCTCCCCAAGCGTTTGGGGTGGGGATAAAAAAGCCTTAACTTGGTGCATATAGGACGATAAGGAGGTTGTCCCTAATCCCGCCATTACACATCTGCTTGTTTAGGTGGTGTAATGGCTGTACTAGAGCCTTTAGGCTTGTAGGTCAGCCACAAAATAATGCCCCAATACGACGAAAAAAACGGGCAAAAATCTTATAATGTCACTGGGAAAGGTGCTGGATTGGATAGTAGCCCTGTGAGCAAATCCACGCAGGCTTGCACATCACGCACATCTACCGTTTCGCTCACACTATGGACATATCGGCATGGAATCGAGATACACCCACTCGGCACACCCCACCCCGCGACCTGAATCGCAGACGCATCGGTTGTCCCACCACTCAGTAATTCGCGTTGATAGGGAATATTATCGGCTTCGGCACGGCTCACCATCCAATTGATAATACTGGGTGGCACGACCAATCCGGGGTCATGGACTTTAATCGCCACCCCTTTGCCAAGCGACACTGCCATTTTTCTGCCATGCGCTTCATCGCCTGTGGCGGTCACATCCAACGCGATACCTACATCGGGGTTAATACGGTTGGCGGCGGTTTTTGCCCCGCGCAACCCCACTTCTTCCTGCACACTAAACACAAAATACACCTCATTGGGGGACTTTTTTGCTAGACGGCGCATGGCTTCTATGGCAACCACACAGCCGATACGGTCATCCATTGCCTTATTGATGAGGCGATTGCCCCGCACCTCTAATTCGCGCCAAAAACCGGCTGGTGAGCCTTGTGGGACGCGAGAAACATCATCACCGCCATCCACATCCACATAAAAATCGGTGAGTGCCTCGCCCCCGTTGGGATGCACACCAATCACTCCGATTGTGCCATCTTCAAACTTAACCCGATTCCCACGCAGGGCGGGTTTTATCAACCCGCCGAGTTGGTCAAAGCGCAAAAATCCACTATGTGGTTCAATAAAAGTCGCCATGATGCCAATTTCATCCATGTGGGCAGAGACCATCACTTTCGCACCACCTGTCCCCACCCGACAGATGAGATTGCCGAGTGGGTCAGTGAAAATTTCATCGGCTAAATCGGCAATTTCGGCTTGTATCAATGCCCGAACATGATGCTCATAACCAGAGGGTCCCCACGCTTCAGTTAATTTTTTGATGAGTTCAATCACTGTTTTTTCACCTTTTCAAATGGTGCTTCATAAAATAAATCGAGTTGTTGTGGATTGTTCACTATCTTTTCGATATGGTGATAATCATTGAGTCGTTGTTGTCCAATTTCAACATAGTGCGGATTTAATTCAAACCCAATAAATTGGCGATTCGTCCGCATACATGCCAATGCAGTTGTGCCACTCCCCACAAAGGGGTCTAAAATTACTTGTCCCTCGCGGGTTGTTAGATGAATGAGAAATTCAATTAGCTCTAATGGTTTTTGTGCTTCATGGAGGCGTAATTCATCATCAGAAAACCAAAATTTGAGCAAATTAGTGGGACTTTTGCCATCAATTAAACAGGCTTCTATATTGATTGCTCCTGTCTGATTTTTGAGGACATTATCGGTAATTGTGAGGCGATAGGGCTTAAATAACCACGCAATTGCCTCCCATTTAGGGGCAAGGTTGCCAAGTCGCCAACCATCCCATTGGCGGGCTTCGTCAGATAATCCGCGTTTTTCCAAAATACCACTCAACCGTTGTGCGCGATGATGAGCATTAGGTTTTTCCCATGCGAGTAAATCCTTAAGCAAAAATCCGCTATCTTCTAGGGCAATAATCGCACGATGTAATAGTCGCCTTGCCCCAAACACAAAAACACTACTCCCTGCCTTCATCTTGGGATAGACGGATTCTGCCCATTGCGAACACCATATTTGATAATCCTTAGAAATGTGCTTATCGGCTTCATTCCATCCTTGAATTGGCTTGCCCCGACGCTTAAAACCACTTTTACCCACCTGTGCAGGTGACTGTCCCAATAGAGCGGAATTGGTGTTATCATGCAATACATCCCACTCATCTAAGTTGATACCATAGGGAATATCGGAGAGAAAACAGTCTATGCTGTCATTTTCGAGTTGTGGAATCAGGTTTAAGCAATCCCCTTGTGTGATGGTATTCAAAAATTGGCTCATGGCAATGTTAGCCTTTCAATCGTTTGACGAATGGTGCCTATTTTCTGTTCAATTTTCTCAGATTTTATCAACCGTTGCACAGCCTCTTGTTGAGATAATTGATGATATTGCTGAATCACACCCTGCCGATAGGCAATGCTCTTATTCCCTATTTGTTTAACCTGTGCCAATTCAGAATCTTTATAATCGGATAATATCTGCGCCGATTGACCTGTCAGGGAAATACACATTGCATCTATATCCACCCAATAAAGTGAGGCTTCTGTATTCGCATTGAGTGTTTCTGGCAATTGCCATAAGGCTTCCAATGACCCATTTGGCATAAAATCAAGTAAGAGTTTGAGGTGAACATAAGAGAGCATCAATACCCGATGTTTTTGTGCCTGCTGATAGATTTGGCTTTTGCGCGTTGGATATTGATAGAGTGGCGCAATCAAACAGGCAAAGGTATGCTTGCCACGCCAATCATTGAGCGCCGAAATTTTGAAATCCTTTTGATTTTTGGCTGTTCGGCTCAACCGAAAGGCTTTCGCATCGCCCACAAGGGTATAGTCAGGGGCTTGTGCCAAAATATCGGCAGAATTGCCCCGTAAACGAATCACCTGCGACGAGATATTTAATGTATTGAGCGCGAGGCTAAATAAAATATCACTATATTTTGCCCATAACTTTTCTTGTGACGAATCATGGTCAAAATTTTCTGGGATAATACCACAAGTCAGCAACAAATCACTGATTTCTTGCCGACCTAATGGCATCAATGCCTCTGCCAGAGTATCAAACGCATCTGGCATCTTCGCAATTTGCTCAATTAACCCAATCACTTCATCGTAAATCATAAAATTTTATCCTCGTGCCAAAACATCCCAAGTCATCGCGCCCAATGCATGGGATACGAGCGAAAATGTATGGCGATAATCGTTTTTATTCAGATATGCCGATGGTGTGTGAATATAACGGCACGGCAACGACACCACGCTGGTCGGCACGCCCACGCCCGATGTATGGATATTGCCACCATCAGTTGCCCCGCCCAATTGGGTTTTGAGTTGATAGGGTATATTATTTTTCTCCGCAGTCGCCCGCATAAAGTTGAGTAGGCGCGGGTCGGCTATCATGCTTCTATCCATCACTGTCAACACGGGACCCGCACCCATCCGCGCCGTTGGATTGGGCGATGAAGCCACATCGGGGTCGGCAGTGGGGTCTGGCATATCATTGGCGGTTGTGCCTTCTAAGATAAGCGCCATATCGGGCTTGAGCGTGTTCCCCGCCACCAATGCCCCACGCAAGCCAATTTCCTCTTGGACGGTGAACGCCACGACAATATCCACAGGGTAATTATCCCCTTGTAGCAGGTCAATCAGCATCGAACAACCTGCGCGGTCATCAAATGCCTTTCCGCGCAACACATCATCGCCAATTTCGTAAAAGGTGCTGTCAAAGACGATTCTATCGCCTTTTTTGACCTTACTGCTCACACCGTCTTTGTTGCTTGCGCCAATATCAATACGTAAATTGCTCTGCTTGACAATTTTCTGCTCACGGTTTTTGTGAATGGGTGTCCAGATAATCACCCCCTGCACGCCATCTGTACCAATTTTCACGCGCAAGGCGGGTAAAATGCGCTCATCTATCCCACCCAATGGCGTGAAGCGGATGAGTCCGTTGCTATCGAATCCGGTCACCATAAACCCGATTTCGTCCATGTGGGCGGCGAGCATCACACGCGGAAGATTATCGCCCGTACCGCGTTTGATAGCGGTCACACTGCCCATGGGGTCTATGCGGATGGTGTCCACATGCCCAGAAATGGCTTCTAACACAATTTTGCGGACGGCATCTTCTTGTCCAGAGACCCCCACCGCTTCGGATAAGGCTTGTAAATAGTGCATAGTCATCGAAATTTTAGACGCGGATACCCCTGCCTTTAGGCATGGGGAGGAGCGCCCTTTCTCCTTTCATGTAATTGTAACCATCAGATTTGTGAATCATTTTGAAAAAACGGTGATTAATGCCCTGTATGGTGCCTGTCGTGGTGGTGATATTAAACTTGCCACTGGCACGAACAGCCACTTTTCCGACATAAATACCCATTTTTTTGCCTGATGTGACCATCGCTTTAGCTATGTCACCACCTGTCTGAAATCCAAAATACACCTTTTTGCATTGGCGTGTCGCACGCGGAAAACCATATTTGTCAGGTTTGGTCATTTGCCGATTACCCCTGCCAACGGCTTTTATGATTAACGGTTGGTGATTAGGGCTGACAAACACCGCTTGACCACTTTCGCCAACACACACCGCATCCAACCAGTGGGTTTTGGGGTAGTTTTGTCTCGCACGATTGTATTTTGTCCGACCACCTGTACCAATTTCAATGGGTAAGCAAAAACTTTGCAACGTTTGGTACACTTTCCAGCGTGTGGCGTTGATGGCAGACGCATCTTTGAGGGGCAGTTTCGCCAATCTCTGCACATGCGGATGACCAAATTCTTGCGCTGTTTGATTACCCTTTTTCTGATTGCAGGCGTGACACGCTAATGTTAAATTGCTCACACGATTAGACCCACCTCGTGATTTTGGAACAATATGTTCAATTTCGAGTGGTACATTTTTTGCGCCACAATAGACACATTTCCGACCAAATTTTTCGAGTAGATACTCCCGCACTTCGTAACCCCACAATTCGCCTTGTTGATAGTCAACACCACTGATTTCGGGGTTGACCATCGCTTGGGTATCGAATTTGACCAATTCCATTGCCAAATATGTGATAGGCGCATAGCGCATAAACCGCATTATCCATGTCTCAATGTTATACACTTGGCTCATGAGGGACGGGGGAAGCCAACCACCGGGACGGTTGCGATTGTCAAATCGTGCTTGGCGATAGCGCAATTTTCGCGTTCTTCGTCCTCTACGTAGCTGTCTACGACTCAATAGTCCGTCACGGATTGACTGACCACGATGGCTTAATTCGCCTGCCCACACACAGTACAAACCGCGTTTGAAGCTGGCTACAACGGCTATGCCTGTGACTTTGCTACCGGGGTCTATCTTGACCTGTATGGGTTGTGTTTCACCACCTTCACGGTCTTTCAGAATAATGGTGAATGGATAACGGCGATACACTGCCACTTTCCCCGATTTCAATAACTGCCTAGCCCGTGCAGGGTTGTAGGGCATGAGTGGTTCTTTGTTTTTATCGAGTACAAATACCCTTTGCATAAAAAGCTACCTTTCGGTTCTCGCCTTACGGCGGTTACGGTCACCGCGTCAATGTTATTGGGTGGTTTTGTATGTGAACGGTACGGACGTGATTAATCGCGTCCCTACACCCATTTCGTCCTGTTTAATGATGTACCGCAGAGTTCAGGGCTGGTGAAGCACCCCGAAGTGCCTATATATTCACCCATAACGGTGCCATTGCTGGCTGAGACTGGTAAGCATTGGGGCTACTAAAAGCCCCTACCTTTAGGCATGGGGATGCTTACTGTGTGCCTTCTTTCGCCTTGAGGTCATCCCATTCGATGGTCGCCAAAAAGTCTGCTGGTAATCCCGCGATGAAAAATGCCAATAACCGCCCTGTGCGCTCCATATCGGTCAAATCCACTGTTTCGACAGGGCTGTGCATATTGCGGATAGGCAAGCTGAGGAGCGCGGAGGGAATACCCTCATTTGCCACTTGGGTCGCCCATGCGTCTGTGCCACTGGTGGCGGGAATCACTTCGTCTTGATATTTAATTTCGTACTGCTTGGCAACATCACGCAAGGCGAGGCGCAACTTTTCGTGGAAATTTGCGCCCATACCAATGGCAGGTCCAGCGCCCATCTCGGTGGCATCATCGGCATCCACACCCGGTTGCTCTGCAAAGCACACATCCAACGCCACCACCACATCGGGGTGAATATATTGTGCCGCCGTGCGTGCGCCATATAGCCCTGTTTCTTCTTGGACAGTCGCCACTGCATACACATCCCATGTGTGTGCCATGCCATTGAGCATCTCTAGCGCATAGGTCACACACGCCACACATGCTCTATCATCCATCGCCTTACCCGCGAGTTTTTTGCCGTTCAATTCATATATCGGCGCATCCATCGTAATGAGGTCGCCAATTTGCACAAGGTCATTCACCGTTTCGGCAGGTAATCCCACATCAATAAGCAATTCTTCAAATGGGGCATAATGCTTTTTATCTTCTGCGGTCAATAAATGCGGTGGCTTGGTAGCAACTAATCCGCGCAAGGGTTGTTTGCCATGCACAATAACAGACTGCGCGGGCAACACACGGTTATCTACCCCGCTAATGCGATGCACACGGATAAACCCGTCTACAATGCCACTGACCATCATGCCAATTTCGTCCATGTGGGCGGCAAGCATGATTTTGCGCGGTGGGTTTTGCGGATGCGTAGCGCGTTTAATACCAATTAGGCTACCCAATCTATCGGTCTCAAATTCATCGACATAATCTTTCCACGCCTCGCGCAAAATTGCACGAATAGGCGCTTCATAACCCGATGGTGCATGGGCTTCTGTGAGGTCTTTCAAATGTTTTTTAAGATTCAACAAATTTTTCTTCCTTTCGTATGTGATGATTAAGGGCGCAACAAGTTACACACTCACACTAAGGCAACCAATAAAATCGCTTATTAGGGTGCGGGCGAGAGGTGTCTCTCGCCCCTACAGTGTTATCATGGTGTTGCTGGTATGGGAGTATCGGTTGGTGGCAACAAAATCACATCCGTTGCAGTTGGAATGGGGGTTTCGGTTGGCGCGGGTGTAAAAGTCGGAATCACCGGCAAATCGGTATTGGTCGGGAACGGCGTATTGCTTGGAAATGGGGTTAGGGTTGGGGCGGCGGTGGCGGGGGGAATAAAGACCGGTGGCGGGGTATTTGTCCGCACAATGATGCGTGGCGGGATAAATTGACCGGGTGTTGGACCCAATGGGGATAATGTAGATACGGGCAATAGGGTTAGTGTGGCGGGTGATGTATTGGTCGCTGTGCCAAAAATCGCGGTAACTTGTGGAGTAAAAGTCGCTTGCGTGGCGGCTTGCCTATCTGGTGATGTCCCCCACAAGATAAATCCCAGCAGATAACACGGCAATGTGCCGATAATGACAAAAAACAGCCCCACACGAATCATTGTCCTGCGACGCGCTACGATTTCGATGTCCGATTGGCTCATAATGCCCTTGCTCCTCAAAAGTGAATTTATGACTTTATTTTAGCACAAGCCATGTACTACAGAAACACTAAGAGGCAAATCATGGTATGATTAATCATGAAATTTCATATAAGGATATAAACGATGACGGTGATTATTCAAGAATATATTGCCATAGACCCCAAAATACGCGCAGGTCGTCCGATTGTTGTTGGGACAGGGATTCGTGTCATGGATATTGTGGCACTCAAAAATTATCATAATTACACCATAGAAGATATAGCAGAAAATTATGGTTTATCGCTGTCACAGGTGTATGGGGCGTTGGCATATTATTATGACCACCAAGCAGAGATAGATTCGGCATTAATTGAAGATGATGATTTTATCCAAAAGGCAAAAGAGGCAAAACTTGGAAACCACAATCCGCTTAATCACGGACTACCAATAAACCGCACCCACGCATAGGCAACTGTGAGCCTGCGCCTATCTGAACTCGCCCCGCCTGTCACCTCATACGGCGCTTGCATCCCCTCATGCACAAATTCTATCAGCAGAAAATCATCCTGCGGAATCATCGCCATCGGCAATTCCACCCGATAGGTGTTCCATCCACCCATGAGGATAAATTCCCCCATCGGCACGCCGTTGATGACCACCCGCAAGCCTGCTCCATCCACAAACGGAGTCGCAAAAAATTCCATCACATAATTTTGCTGGGGGAGTGTCACGCGCAATTCGCTGGTCAGATTATCCCCACCCCACCGCGCCCATACGCCACCCATATCTTCTGGTCGAAACCATCCCACGCCCAAAAATTTGCCATCATCGGCAATATCTATGTGCGCTTCGTCGGGGAGCATGAGCCTATCCGCCGTGATTTGGTCGAGTGGCATGAGTACCTGCAAACGGGTCTGATGATGTTCCCAATGCACGCGCTCATCCCGATAAAATAGCTGGTCGTCAATCGGGACATAACGCCCATCGTCATCCAATGAGGATATCACATCACCAAAGCCGTCACGGTCTAAAATGGCGATATACCCATAATTTTCGGCATGGATTTGTGCCTGCACCGTCACGGGGTCATATTGATAGCGATAAAACAGGGCGCGATAATCGCCCAATGCTGTTTGTGCGGTGCGATAAGACCCCGCCACCGCCACCGCCGTTTGGTCTGATGGATAATTTTGGCGGATATACGCGCTGGCTTGGTCATGGGGCGCGGGGATGGTGCTGATGATGATGCCCAATGGCAGGCTTTGGCTGATAAAAAGCACAGTTAGCGCCACCGCGCCACCCATCCCCACCACACAACGCATGTTATTCCCGCGCAAAATCCGTTCCCACCCCATAAATCCCCACAGGAGCAATGGCGGGATACACGGCAACATCAAGCGCGGACGATTGAGCGATGTAAACAAAAAATAGGGGATAATCATGACCAAAAACCACACGACAATCACCCATGTCGAAATTTTGCGATAATCGGCAGAAAAAACGCCGACCATGAGCCATAGCGCACACCCGCCGATGATGAGCCATTCGGCAAATCCCACTGGGCGATACAGACTAATGCCAAAGGTGGGGAGGAAAAATGTCTCTAAAAAGTCGTTGATTCGCCCCTGCAAGGTCATCCCCGCGCTAAATAGCGAGTCGCTCGTGCCGACATGCTCACCGTGTTGGGCAATCAACGCCAAATAACGGTCTAATCCACCGACAGAACTTAACGTGGGGATGAGCCATATCAACACACCCGCACCCACCGCTATCCCGCTAAAAATCACGGTGCGCCAATCTTTTTTATAGAAAAAAAGCCACCCCGCTCCAAATCCATACAGGAGAAATCCAAAATAATTCGCCTGTGGGCGCACACCCAAGCTGAGTCCAAGTGCAAATGCACCGATGATAAACAGGCGTTTATCCCCACCCCTAAATCCCCTCCCCACTTTGTGGAGAGGGGACTTTTTTGCATCCCCATTTTCTACATGGTTTGTAGGGGTATCCACCAACCCTACCCACAGCAACAAAATCGCCACCAATGAGGTCATCACCCCCGCCGAGTCGGATAATGCCTTCACGCTGGTGAGCCACTGAATGGGCATCATGCCAAATATCAATGCGACAAAAAATGCGGTGAGTGGGGAATAAAAGATTTTTGTGCCGATAAAAAACAGCGCCACCACCGCCAATGCCCCTGTGAGGGCGCTGAGGGTTGTGAGGCTGATGAGGGGATTTTGGATGACGGCGTTTATCCCCTGTGCGACCAGAATATACAGGGGGAAACCGGGTGGTTGGGGTTGTTGCAGAGATAAATCGAATTGTGTCACTGCCAAGCCGAAATTATACGAATCGAAATCATCGTATGACATGCTCCGTGTGAGCAAATATGTCAGCAGGCATATCACCCCCAATAGGGTGGCAGTGGCGATAGTCGTGCGATGGCTCATGCCACTGGTGTTTTATCGGTTTCGCGCACGGCTTTGAGGTCAAGTTCATACAGGGTGCGTTCTTTGACCGCTTCACCAAAGATAGCGATGCCTGCATTGAGGCAAATTAAGCCAATCGCCCCGACCAAGAACCAGCGCAAAAATCCCTTTTTTCTGGATTTGGCAGAAATGGCTTCACCAGTCACACTTATCCCCAAGCCGATGAGGATTAATCCACGCGGGGCGAGTTCATCCCATTTTTCATAATGTTCGTTCATCAATAAAAATCCTTCTCTAACTGAATCTGTATTTATACCCCTAGTTTAGCGCCGATGTATCGTGCAAGCAAGTAGTACCCTACAATTATTTCGATTTCGCATGTAAAATATCGCACAATAGCATTTGTGCAAACATCCTAAATTGAGTTGATAAGAAAGAAAAAAATCATGCTGAATACCCCTGTAGAGTTATCAAATGAAGATTACATCAAATTAGAAAAGAAATATAACGCCAATAATTACAAACCCCTCGATGTCGTTTTAGAACGCGGTGAAGGTGTTTGGGTTTGGGATGTTGAAGGCAACCGTTACTTAGACTTTTTGAGTGCTTATTCGGCTGTGAATCAAGGACATGCCCATCCGGGAATTTTGCGTGTGATGCAAGAACAAGCCGCCCGCTTGCCCCTCACCTCCCGCGCCTTCCGCAACAATCAATTGCCCCTTTTCGCCCAAGCCTTATGCGAATTGCTCGGCTATGACCGCATGTTGCCCATGAATAGCGGTGCAGAGGCAGTCGAAACCGCCATTAAACTCCTCCGTAAATGGGGGTATAAGGTCAAAGGTGTCGCAGACGGTCAGGCAGAAATTATCGTCTGCCATGGCAACTTTCAGGGACGCACCACCACCATTGTCGGATTTAGCGATGAAGACCAATATCGTGATGGCTTTGGTCCGTTTACACCCGGTTTTGTGAGTGTGGATTATGGCGATGCTGATGCGTTGGAACGTGCCATCACCCCCAATACCGTTGGCTTTATGGTAGAACCCATTCAAGGCGAAGCGGGGATTGTCGTCCCACCCGATGGGTATCTCAAGCGTGTGCGCGAAATTTGTACCAAACACAACATCCTCATGATGGCGGATGAAGTCCAAACGGGTTTGGGTCGGACAGGCAAATTGCTCGCCACTCAATGGGAAGATGTGCGTGCCGATGTGATTACACTCGGCAAGGCGCTCTCTGGCGGATTTTACCCCATTTCTGCCGTCTTAGCCGATGATGCCATTATGGGTGTGTTCAACCCCGGTGACCATGGCTCAACCTTCGGCGGCAACCCAATGGCGGCGGCAATTGGTCGTGAAGCCATCCGCGTGTTGGTGGATGAACACATGATAGAAAATGCCCAAGAACAAGGCGAGTATTTGCTTCATCGCTTGCGCCAAATCGAAAGCGGACATATCAAAGAAGTGCGCGGTAAGGGCTTGCTCATCGGCGTGGAATTGAAAGAATCCGCAGGCGGGGCGCGTCGTTTTTGCGAGGCACTCATGCGTGAAGGGCTATTGAGCAAAGAAACACACGAAAATGTCGTGCGGTTTGCGCCACCACTGGTTATTAGCCGTGCCGATATTGATTGGGCAATTGAGCGCATTGAGCGCGTTTTCAATATGGAATAGCGATAAATCTGCGTGGCTGTATTAAAAAAACACAGCATAAGGGGCATGGTGAATCGCCATGCCCCAAAATCCCCTCATATCATCGGTAGGGGCATGATGGTTCATGCCCTTATTGCTTGTATTGCCTTTGTCATGACTGCCTGTGGCACAGAAAATGTCACTCAGCAGGCATTTCAGGCGACTATACCCGCAAATGAGGCGACAGCACCTATTTATACCGCCACGCATACCGCATCGCCAACCTATACGCCGACATCCACTGCAACATCATCCGCGACCCCAACGGAAACAGCCACACCAACCGCCACCGTCACCCCATCGGCGACATTCACCCCATCACCGACATTCACCGCCACCTACACCCCATCACCGACCATCCCGCCGACCATCACCCCTACCCCGCCATTGGTCACACTCACACCCGCCCAACCTGCGAATGGCACGCCTTATATCAACCAACCTGCGCCATTTAGCCCAACCGAAGGCTGGAGTTGTGTGGATTTTCCGTGTGAAGATGATATTGACGGATTTTTAGACCGCATCCGTGTCCCAGACGGGTATGCCGTGAGCCATGTGGGTCAATTTGTGGGACAGCCCATGCAAATCACCTATGGGCGTGATGGGCGGCTCTATGCCACCGTATTGCTCAATGGTGGGCGTGAGGGCGCGGTATATGTCATGGAAGCCGATGGCACATCCCGCCAATATGGGGCATCGCTCTATTCACCCGTTGGCTTGGCATTTGCGCCCAATAGCGATATTTTGTATGTGAGCGCCCGCTTATCTCCCCTCACAGGGGGCGGTGTGTGGCGGATTAATCCCGATGAGACAACAGAACTCGTTATCAACGACCTGCCATGTTGCTTTTCTGTGATTGATAACCAGCCCAATGGCATGACATTTGGGCTTGATGGGTATCTGTATTTGGGCGTGGGGTCACTCACAGACCGCGCAGAACCGCGCAATCCACAGACAGAACGCAACAGCGCCCTTGTGCCATACGAAGCCAGTATTTTGCGGATTAACCCACATACAGGCGAAAAAAGTGTGTATGCAGAGGGCATCCGCAACCCGTATGACCTCACATTCGATTCATTTGGGCAACTATATGCCACCGATAACGGCATGTTAGACGGCGCAGGTGATAGGCTATTGTGGGTATTGAGCGGGGGCAATTATGGCTTCCCGTATTGGCGTGAGCGTGGCTGTGCCGATTGCCCTGTGCGGACAGGGAGCATCACCATTTTGCCCGATATGCTCACCTTGCCCAACTACACGCTACCGCGCGGAATGGTGGCATACACAGGTGACCAATTCCCCGTGAATATGTTCAATTCGCTATTTGTGGCGTTTTGGAATGGGACACCCAATAGCCAGCGCATCGTGCGGATAAACCCGCTCACCGTGCCATTAAGTCCAGAAGAATTGGCGCTTTATACCCCGGAACCGTTTGTGACAGGTCTGATTCGTCCTGTGGATGTGATAATCGCACCAGATGGTTCGTTGGTCATTGCCGATTTTATCTATGGGCATATTTGGCGTGTATCGTTTGTGAGGACAGAACAAGTTATTTCCGCCACCGATACCCCCGCACCAGTGGTATCACCTAGCGCGACATCCGATGTGGCAGACTTATCACCTACACCCCTACCCCTGATATTTGCGACCTCTACCCCGCGCCCCTGATTTTTTACTTTCAATAGAAGAACAAATATTTTATGTTATAATCTGCTTAAATCCTAAGCAGTGAAAGAAGTATTTTTATGCCAAAAAGTCAACGTCAAGAAGTTTTTAATGTTGTTCTTGCTCAATTATTACAAGAACGTGGTGTTGTCGTTGCGCCTGAAAATATTATGTATGCTGATAATAAACGTCACATGCCCGATGTGTTAGTCTTTTATAATGGACTACGTATTGCTATTGAAGGCGAAGTAGATGCACCAAAAGCACAGCAAAAAGCAATTGAATCCGCTACAATGCGTGTTGAAAAGGGCATTGCCCAAATTGGCATAGCAATTGTTTATCCAGAAACACTGCGAGAAATAGATTTTATTGATTTAAAAAATGTCCTTACCACTACCACATTAAAAATAGCAGTTGTCAGTGAGGCAAAAACTGAAGATTTTATCAATGGCACAATAGATGCTTTAGAACGTATTTTATGTAACACATTTGAAGCACTCATTCAAGAAGATGTGGTAGCAGAGTGTGTCGTGCTTATAGATGGAGCAGTAGAAAGATTTGCACAGGATATTATTCCATCTCAGGGAAACTTGGAACGGTTACTCCTCATTTTAAATGAACAACACACTGAAAAAGATGTAAAGGAATTATCACAAAAAGAGCGTGCGGCAAGTTGCAGAATAGGCGGACTCATTATCCTCAATGCCATGATTTTTCATGATATTTTGGCAGATATTTATCCCACAAAAGTAACCAAATTACAGGAAATTATTAGCAAAAGTGATTTAGATGCCTTTAGCGATCAATGGCGTTATATCCTCGATAAAATCAATTTTTATTCTATTTTTCATGTGGCATTAAAAGCATTTGAGGCGATTGGCAAAGCCAAGTTTGGACCGGCTGATTCTTTTATTCATATGGCAAAAATCGCCAATAATATTAGTTCACGTCGTGTTGCACTCCGTCATGACTTAATGGGACGTGTCTACCATCGCTTATTGGCTGACGCAAAATATTTGGGTACATACTATACAAGCATCCCATCAGCAACTATGCTCCTAAAATTAGCCTTACGTCCAAAAGACTGGAATATCCAATGGGATAATTTGAAGCAAGTTCAAGAACTACGTATCGCTGATTTATCGTGTGGTACAGGGACGCTATTAGTGGCAACAGCCGATACTCTAATTGACAATCATATCACTATATCTGCCCAAAAAGGAAAAAAGGTTCAATTACAAGCCCTCTATCGGCATACAGTTGAATCAATCTTATATGGCTATGATGTATTGGCATCGGCTATTCATCTTACCGCATCTACACTGGCTATTCGTACCCCAGAAGTGCCATTTAAGAAAATGAATTTATTTGCATTACCGCTTGGTGGTACAGATGATATGCTGGGGAGCATCGAATTTTTACAACCAGAAAATATTCGCATCCCCTTTCATGATTTATTTGGGGCTATTGAACAACCTAAACAAGTAACAGGTAAATCTGAAAAAATGATAACGACTGCGCCATATCCTGAACTAGATTTATGTGTCATGAATCCGCCTTTTGTTCGTAGTGTTGGTGGAAATTTGTTATTTGGCTCTATGCCAGAAAAACAACGTGCCAAAATGCAGACAAAATTAAAGAAACTGGTAAAAGATGCTAATATCTCTGCCAACATAACTGCGGGGCTAGGGGCTGTCTTTATAGCCATTGGCGACTTAAAAATTAAACCGAGAGGCAAACTAGCATTAGTTTTGCCCAAGGCACTGCTTTCAGGTGCAGCATGGAAAGAATCTCGCGCCCTTATCAACAAAAATTATAGAATTGATTTTGTCATTGTGAGTCATGATGCCCAGCGTTGGAATTTTTCTGATACCACGAATTTAAGCGAAGTCATGCTTATCGCCACCAAAAATAAAAATGGCAATGGCAATGGCAATCATGAGCATAAAACGCAGGTTGTTAATTTATGGCGCAACCCCACAACGACCCTACAAGCCTTGTCACTTACACAACAAATTTCGGCAAGCAACCCGCCTAACTTAGTCTCTGAACAAGGAGTTGATTCTATCTTTTTAGATAAGCAAAAAGCGGGCGAAATTACCCTATATGATTGGGATAAAATGCAATCTGACTGGTTTTTACCATGTGCATTTGCACAAATGGATTTAACCCGAAGTGCCTATCACCTTCTAAATGGGACTTTATTTCTACCGGGCGTTAGCCAGAAAACTTCAATTGCCCTAGCTCCTCTAAGCGAGTTAGGCAAATTAGGGTCTGATAGGCGAGATATTCACGATGGATTCGTTGTCAGTAAATCACCATCGGCTTTTCCAGCATTTTGGGGGCATGATGCCAAAAAAGTGTTGACAATGGCACAAAAACCCAACCAATTTTTAGATGCCCTTCCGCGCGCCAAAGAAGGTCGTTCTTTACGCAAAACCACCGATTTGTGGCACCTTGCAGGAAGAATTTTATTGGCGGAACGAATGTGGTTAAAAACACAAAGACTAGTCGCACTCAATATCTCAGAAAAAGTATTATCTAATGTGTGGTGGACATTTAATTTTCATGAAGCTATTGTCCATAAAGACGCAGATAAAGTTCTGGTATTATGGTTAAATTCAACACTTGGGTTAACAATTTTGTTCGCAACTCGTGATGAAACAAGGGGAGCTTGGGTTGATTTCAAAAAACCATCGCTTTTAGCGATGCCCGTTCTTGATATTCGTACTTTAAGTGATGACCAAATGGCTACTTTAGCGCAACTATATGACAAATTGGCAGAAAAAGAATTATTGCCATTACCTCAAATGGCAACCGATGAGGCGCGTGCAGAAATTGATAAAGCCTTTGTAGATGTCCTAAAATTACCCGATTTTTCGATATTGCGAACAATGCTATCGCGTGAACCAGTCGTATGTATGAAGAGGCTCTAAATCCATAAATAGCTAAAATAATGGCTCATCAAAATCGTTGCTCATGGTCATCGCATTGGGATGTAAATTGAAGACACGCTCACCGATTTGATTTAAGATTGAGCTATCACCTGCTTGCTCTTTTGCTTTCAACACAGCCGCATCATTATCTTCCAATTGCTTATCAATTTCGGCTTGATGGTCATAATAATACGCGAGTGCCGCATGGACTTGTGCCATCGTCAATCCATAACTCACCGTTATTTCTTCTGGAGATTGGTGATGATATTTGGTCAATGCCGCAATATCCATCACACGAATCCCCGTTCCAGCCACCACAGGACGACCACCGCGAATTTTGGGGTCACGGACAATATACTCTAATGCTAAAACTTCCATCATGAATCCTTTTTCTATGCCATATCCCCTATTATATCGCAAAAAGGGTGTGAACTATATTTATCACACCCCAAATCGGTCATCACCAGCTATATTGCACGGTATACAAAATGCTCACTTCTTCATTGGGCGCGACAGTCGCCACAAATTCGATGGTGGCAGAATCTTTTTGGATATACTCCATGCTGGCGGTCAAAATTTGCCAATTGCTCCACCGAAAAAGGCGCTCTGGCACACGAATCTCGACTGTCTCTGATGCCTTGCGGTTGCGTAATTTAATCTCGAAGGTTTCTTGTAGCACTTTTTCTGCCACCAGATGAAAAAGGGTCTGTCTGCGTTCACCAAGAACATCAAACGCCTTGCCCAAATAAATACTGACCTTTTCGCCTTTTGGGGTGTGCTTAATCATATTTTCGCCGATGAGCAACGCCGACCCATCCACATCATTCTGATACACGCGCATTTTTCCTGCGGGAAAATCGGCATCTGCGCCGTTTTCTCTATCGGTGGTAAATTCCAAATATACGCCTGCTTGTATTACAGGACTATTCCCCAAATTCATATCCAAATGCGGTTCACTCGAATAAGCTATAAATCGGGTGTGGCTATATAAAAATGTGGTTTTTGCAGGCACATCTTTGCTGATGATAAATTCGATTTGCTTGGTCTCGTTGTTGCCTACCGTCACAG
>DAOTUO010000247.1:0-2440 GCA_034436595.1 Anaerolineae bacterium
CCCAAGCCGATTTAATTATCCTCATCAAGCCACAATTTGAGGCGGGTAAAAAAGATGTGGGCAAGGGGGGCGTGGTGAAAAGTGCCAGTATACACAAGCGCATTTTGCATGAGGTGCTCGAATTTGCGGTGGGATTGGGCTTTGCGGTGCGCGGATTGACAACATCGCCATTGAAGGGACCCGCAGGCAACACCGAATTTTTGGCGTGGTTGAGTGTTGGCGGGGATAATAACCCAGCGATAGAGATTAATCAACTCATTCAAATAGTTGCATATAATGAACAAAATGAATTAAAATAATACGGTTATATTTTTATACTTAATCTCTGCAAATAGGAGGGACTCATGAGTAAATTAAGCACAATTCTCGACCAAATTGATTCTGGTGCAATTGCGTTGCCAGAATTTCAGCGTGGCTATGTATGGGGGCGCGAACAAGTAAGACGGTTGATGCGTTCACTATACAAGAATTATCCTGTGGGAGAATTGTTGATTTGGGAAACCCACGCAACCACAACCGATACCCGCAATGATAGTGGCGCTCATATTGACGTTGTGCGGTTGCTCTTAGATGGTCAACAACGCATGACATCGTTATATGGGATTATTCGTGGGACACCGCCTCCATTTTTTGATGGCGATAAACGTGCTTTTACGGGACTACATTTTAATTTAGAAACCCAAGAGTTTAAGTTCTATGCATCTAAGCAGATGGATAATAACCCACTTTGGATAGATGTGACAGAACTCATGATAAATGGGGCGGGGCGGTTTGCCAGCCGTATTTACCGAGATGAACGACTGAATCATGATGCCGAGGCTTTTTTCGATCGGCTTAATCGTATTGATGGCATCAAAAACCGCGATTTTTATATCGAAGAGATTACAGGGGCAGACCGCACACTCGATGAGGTCGTTGAGGTTTTTAATGAGGTCAATAGCGGTGGTAAAAAGCTGTCTAAAGCAGATTTAGCCCTAGCAAAAGTATGTGCTAGTTGGTCACAAGCACGCGATGAAATGAAAAAACGCCTCACCAAATGGGATGATTTTGGGTATTATTTTAAGTTAGATTGGCTCATGCGGTGTATTACTACGACTTATACGGGCGAAGCCAGTTTTGATAAGCTAGAAGATATTTCTGCCCAAGACTTTCAGAAGGTTTTACAAACAACTGAAAAACATATTGATACGGCTCTGCACCTCATTGGTGGGCGACTTGGATTAGATTATGACCGTGTATTGGGTAGTCGCGGCTCAATCCCAATTTTGACGCGCTATATTGAGCAACATGGTGGACGTATTAATGACCCTAGAGAACGCGACCAGTTACTCTATTGGTATATTCACACATTTTTGTGGGGGCGCTATGCTGGTTCTGTTGAAAGCACCCTTGCGAGTGATTTGAATATCCTCAAAGAACATCCCCAAAATTCACTGGATAAACTGACTGAGGCGCTACGTAAAAATCGAGGTGACTTGAACCTAAAAGAGGGCGATTTTGCTGGCTCAAATGTTAGTAACCGTTTCTATCCACTTTTATATATGCTTACCCGTGTGAGAGGCGCTAAAGACTGGGGGACAGGGATTGACCTAAAGGCACATAGTTTAGGTAAATACTCATATTTGCAAGTTCACCATATTTTCCCTAAGAAACGCTTATCTGATAGAAAAGTGAGCAAAGCTCAAATTAATGCGGTTGCTAATTTCACCTTTTTGACTCAGGATACTAATGTTGTCATTTCTGACCGTGACCCCGCACAGTATCTTGCTGAATACGCAGACAGAAATCCAGAAGCGATTGCTTCACATTGGATACCCATGGACAGAAATTTATGGAAATTGGAAAATTACACCGATTTTCTGGCAGAACGGCGTAAATTATTGGCAAAAGCCGCCAACGAATTTCTCAACAGTTTGGTGAAGGGTAGTTTGCTAGATACCACAGACTTATCATTTGAGTTCACGGAAAAACCAGTCATCTATGGTAATATTGGTAGTGAGGATGAACGCAATATCTTAGAAGAACTTAGATATTGGGTGGCACAACAAGGATTATCACCAGACGGACAAATTAGTTTTGAATTATTGGATAAAGAGACCAATAATCTTCTCGCCATACTTGATTTGGCTTGGGAAAATGATTTACAGAACCGCAATGCAGACCCTATAGCCGTCATTTTGGATGATGAAGAAGTTATCAAGATTGCCCAAAAATACGGGTATCGGTGTTTTGCCGACCCTGACGAATTTAAGGATTATGTACGCCGTGAGGTACTGCAACTAACTGAAGTGGATGAATAGTCCCTAAAAGATTGTCAATCAGATGAAACCCCTCTGCATCAATAGGAGGGGTTTCTGCTATAATAGCCATATTCTTAGTGAACAAATTGAAACTTGTTTAAGAAAGTTGGCGTTGTTACATACATGAATCGTCAGAACAT
>DAOTUO010000248.1:0-13140 GCA_034436595.1 Anaerolineae bacterium
ATGGGACAGAATCACGCAATGTCATTTCTGGCAACACCCGTTATGGGGTGTGGGTCAACGATTTGGCGATAGTAGACATTCACCATAATTACATCGGCATAAATGCCACAGGCAAGACCGCCGTCCCCAATAATCTGTCTGGCATTTATTTCGATGCCACCATGAACGGCGGGTCTGTGAGACATAATGTTGTGTCTGGCAATGGCGAGATGGGCATTTTGCTGATTGAATCGTCTCATGCGGTGGTCAATGCTAATTTTGTCGGGACAAATGCCATAGGTGATGAAGCCATCCCCAACACACTCTCTGGGGTATACATGCGCGACAGTAATTATATACAGGTGGGTGACATCGAGGGACGCAATATCATCGCGGGGAATTTGGAGATGGGCGTACTCATCCGCAATTCCGATTTTGCCTTGGTGCAAAATAATTATGTCGGCATCTCTGCCAGTGGCACGGTGGCTATTCCCAACGGATTATCGGGCGTGGGCATATCTGATGGCTCTAGCGATGTGACTATCGGCGGGGAAATCGGCGTTTTGGGCAATGTGATTAGTGGTAATGCCCAACTCGGCATCCGTGTGAGCGATGAAGGCACACAGGACAACCAGATTTTGGGTAATTTGGTCGGCACAGACCCCACAGGCACGTATGCGATTCCCAATATGTTATCGGGGGTTTATTTCCGTGAAGGCGCAGATAATAACAGGATGGGGGATGGAAACTATGCCCATCGCAATATCATCTCTGGCAATCTGCAAGTAGGGGTGGTGATTAACAATGCGGATGATATACAGGTGGCGGGCAATTATATCGGGACAGACATCACGGGCGAATATAGCATCGCCAACGCCTTCTCTGGGGTGAGCATCGAAAACGGCTCATCCAACAACCTTATCGGTGGGAGCGAGCAAGGCATGGGCAACCTCATCAGTGGCAATATCGAGCTAGGCGTGTATGTGTCGGATATTGGCACAAGCGATACGGTGATTGTGGGCAATTATATCGGTGTGGATGTGGCGGGGGAGTATGCCATCCCTAACGGATTTTCTGGGATTGGCGTATTTAACGGCGCAGCCGATACCCAAGTGGGCGGATTATTGCCCACCGAGCGCAATATCATCGCTGGCAACGGTCAATTTGGTGTGGCGATAAATGGGGCTGGCGCACGCGGGATGGTCATCCAAAATAACTTCATCGGCACCGATTGGGCGGGCAAATTGGCAGTTCCCAACAGCTTTGGCGGGGTGGTCATCGAAATGGGTGCGCGTGAGGTGCTGGTCGGTGGTGATGTCATTGAGGCGCGGAATGTAATTAGTGGCAATGGCTTTTCTGGTGTGGTGGTGCGTAATGAAGGGACTGGTGATGTGACGATTATCGGTAATTTTATCGGCTCTGATATTACTGGGCAAGCGCCTTTGCCCAATGCGATTAATGGCGTGCGCCTCTCTGAATCTGCCGATACGATTTTTGTCGGCACAGAAGAACGCGGTGGGGGCAACCTCATCACCTTCAATACCTCACACGCGGTATATATTGATGCGGTGGGCGATGTGAGCATTACGGGCAATGCCATTTTGAATAACGCGGGTGCAGGTGTATTTTTTGCCAATGGCGATGCGGGTGTGCGCGTGGGTCGCAACGATTTTAAGGGCAATTGCACCAACCCACCCACAGCACTCGCTAGGGAAGATTGTATGGATGTGGTCGGTGGTGGGGAATAAATAAAGCAACGGCAGGCGGTGAACCACCTGCCTATGTGACCGAAACCCCATAAATGGGGTTGGTCAGCCGATTTTTAGGGTCAGATAGGCATGATGTAAGGGTTTGCCATGGCAAACCCCCCGCAACCAACCGTAAAAATCGGGCTTGCCCTGGCAAGCCCCTACGCCATACCCATTTTTTGTGCTGAAAATAGGCAAAACAACCCCGTTCACGGGGTTTCAGAGGGTCAGACGGGTGGTTCACTGCCCGTCGGCAGGTAACATACACGCTATTTTTATCATATTTTGCCTTTTTAACTACAGACAAGCCTTATATGCCGTCCCTACTGCCATTTCCGAATGATTAAATTACGGGGTTTCTGTCACCTCTGGGGTGATTTCTGGGACGATGCTCTCAAATGCCTCTGCATCCACATCACCAGATAGCAAAAATTCCACTGCGGCATCGAGTTGGGGGTCTTTGCCCAATTCTGCCAATTCGCGGTCGTTATCCACACGGATGATAATATCGGGTGTGATACCTTCACCCTGAATCGAGTTGCGGTTGGGTGTGAGCCATTGGGCGATGGTCAAACGCACCCCGCCACCATTGGTTAAGGTGCGGAGTTGTTGCACCGTGCCTTTGCCAAAGGTCTGTTCGCCGATGATGGTCGCCAAGCCATAATCTTGCACGGCACCCGCCACCAATTCAGACGCGCTGGCACTGCGTTCATTGACCAAAAAGACGATTGGCACGGTGATATTGGCGAATGAACCATCGGTCTCGAAGGTGATTTCTTCGCCATTACCAAATACTTCGTGCAAAATATCGCCATTTTCGATGAAAGCGCTTCCCACCTCAATGGCGCTGGTGAGCAATCCACCCGGATTATTGCGGAGGTCAATGATGAGTCCATTTAGTTCATTGACATTGAGTTCTGCGAGTGCCGCATCAATCTTACTCCGTGTGCGTTGGTTAAAATCGTAGCTACTGATATAGCCGATATTGCCTTCTAGCACCTCAGAGAACACACTGGGGATTTCAAAGCGTTCACGGACAATCTCGAAGGTGAGTTGTTTGTCGCCACGTTGCATAAGGATGGTGACGGTTGTGCCTGCTGGTCCGCGCACGATGGTGACGAGTTCGGTCTGATTCATACCCGCCACGGGGATGCCATCCACCTCGATGAACACATCACCAGGGACAACACCTGCTTTTTCTGCGGGGGCGTTTGGCAATACATCGGCAATTTCGATAATGCCGAGTTCCATATCACTACGAATAATTGCGCCGATGCCCTCCATATCCCCGCTAAAACTGCCACTGAAAGAGGCGAATGATTCGGCATTCATATAGCCACTATATTCATCCTCTAAGATGTTGACCATGCCTTCTAATGCCCCATCAATGAGCAGGGTGTTATCTACAGGCTGGTTGACAAAATTTTCTTTGATGTATTCGTATTGCTCATAGATGGCAAACAGTTCTTGTTGGGCATCTTCTGGGATGAGCTGGCTATTTTGTGCTTGTAACACCGATAGCTGATTGCCGAGCAAAAATCCTGCCACAAATAAGATAATGGCAAGTGCCAATAGGCGAATTTGCACACTAGGCGTAAAAAATGAGGATTGGTTGTTCATAAATAGGGGTATCCTTTACTTAGCGTTGGTTAATTTGAACGGCTAAAAATTCGAGTGCGGCTTTGAGTTGGGTATCTTGTCCCAATGCTACCATTTCTTCGGTGAGGGCGATGGCAATATCGGGCGAGATGCCAGTTCCGCTAATCCATTCGCCCATAGGAGTGAGCCAACGAGCAATAGTATAGCGCAAGCCACCGCCATTGCTCAGTTGATTTTGGATTTGCACCGTGCCTTTGCCGAAAGTCGTCTCGCCCATGATGGTTACGGTGTTGTTATCTTGCCATGCCCCTGCGACCAATTCCGATGCGCTGGCACTACGTTCATTGACCAATACCACCACTGGAATATTTGCCCCAAAATAGGCGGCATTATTTACATAGGTGCGTTCCTGATTATCTCCAAGAATTTGTATCCCTTGCCCATTGCGGATCTCAAAAACTTGTTGTGAGCCATCGCCAAATTCTTCGACCAGCACCACACCCTGTTGCATAAACAAGCCTGCGATTTCGACTGCCGCCGATAAATAGCCACCCGGATTATCGCGCAAATCAAAAATTAAGCCGTTGAGCGATTCCACATCCAATGCGGCGAGGGCTTCATCCACTTTTTGACGAGCATCCGATGAAAATTGTGCCATTTTGATATAGCCGATATTGCCGTCTAGCACTTCGTATTCCACATTGGGGATTTCGATGCGAGCGCGTTCTACAGTAAAACTGACGACCGTATCGCCTCGTTGCATATCCAAATCTACTGTTGTACCTGCCCGTCCACGCACCCGTGACGACAGTTCTAAATAGGTGAGGTCGGAGACATCCTCACCATTGACTCCAACAAAAATATCGCCAGATTGCAAACCAGCCCGTTGTGCGGGGGTGTTTTCGAGTACGTTTATAATTTCAATTTGCCCCGCATCGTTTTCTGCGATAACCACCCCAATTCCCTCAATAGACCCAGAGAGTTCTTGGTTCACAAACGGAAAATAATCGGGGTCTACATAATTGGTATAAGGGTCATCGAGTATTTCTACCATGCCACGAATTGCGCCATCGAGCATAGCTTGTGGGTCTATCTCGTTGACATATTGTGCCTCTAATAAATCGTATACTTCCAGCAGGGGGGCAAATAAATCGCTGGTGGTGGTTTGTTGGGCAAGGGCAGGTTGCACAGGGTTATGTGTGCCGATGATATACCCGATGCCAAATGCTCCTATAATCATCATTAGGGTGAAAAAATACCGCTTAAACCGCATGGTCACTATCCGCCTCTCAAATGTTCTAACCAAGTCATTTTTATTATATAATTTATAGTAGCATTGTTTTATGAGAACTCAAAGAGGACTACCTATGCCAATGACTAGACGCGAAATTTGGGATTATTGTCTGAGCAAACCACACGCCACAGAAACATACCCGTTTGGCGAGGATACACTTGTGTTGCGTGTGGGGGATAAGGTGTTTGCGCTGATGGGGGTAGATAAACCAGAGGAAGAATCCACCCCGCGCATCAACCTCAAATGTGACCCCACACTGGCAATTATTTTGCGCCAAACTTATCCACAGGCGGTACTACCTGGGTATCACATGAACAAAACGCATTGGAATACGGTTGTTTCCAACGGCATTGTCCCTGATGGCGAAATTTGCGACATGATAGACCACTCGTATGACCTGATTGTCAAAAGTCTGACCAAAAAACAACGGACTGCGCTAGGCTTATGACCGCATTTATCTCGATGGATGAAGCCACCAGCCTTATCACAGATAAAACTGTTTTGGCGTTGGGTGGCATGACACTTTATCGCCGTCCAATGGCATTTGTGCGCGGATTGCTGAATAAAAATCCAATTCCCCAAAATTTGACATTGCTCAGTTTTACGATGGGACTAGAATGTGATTTATTGGTTGGGGCGGGGTGTGTGGATGCCGTGCGGACGTGTTATTTTGGGTTGAGCGAATTTGGACTCGCGCCGATGTTCACCGAAATGGCACAAAAAGGGCTTATTCGTGTGATAGAGGAGACCGAAGCCAGTCTCGTATGGGGGATAAAGGCGCAGGTGGCAGGTGTGCCATCGTTGCCATCTACTGCGTGGGTCGGGACAGATTTACCCCGCTTGCGTCCCGATGTCAAACAGGTTATAGACCCCTATACAGGCGAAAATCTCACCGCATTCCCCGCTATCCCCATAGATGTGGTGGTGATTCATGCCCTAGAAGCTGATAGGGCGGGGAATATCAAACTCAATCAAAATTTGGGCATAGATATGGAATTGGTGTATTGTGCCAAAACGGTCATCATCACCGCCGAGCGCCTGGTAGAAAAATGCGAAAAGTCGGCTGATGGGGTGATTATTCCGTCTGCGGGGATAGATTATATTGCCCTTGCGCCCAATGGGGCATATCCGACCAGTTGCTATCCGTTATACCCATTAGACGGGTTGGCATTGATGGATTATGTAGAGGCGTGCAATGCGGGTAATTTTGAGGTGTATTTAGCGAATTTAGGGGCATAATATCATGCCCCTCTTGTTATTATTCCCGTGGCAATGTCGCATCCATCCGATTGCGTCCTGTGTTGAGTTTGCCTGTGATGGGGGTATGAATCCCGATTTTTCCCAACCCAAAATGGGGCATATTGCCATAAACCACTTCATAATTGCCTGCTTTGATGAGATAGGTCTCGTGCCAGATGCCGATTGTGCCAGCTTCCCCCAGTTCTTTATTAAAGCGTCGCCATGCTTCGAGATGTGGGTCAGATTTATCCCGCGAGAATTGTTCGAGATGCTCATAACTACGCCAATACATGACATTGATGCTGGTGATGGGGAAAAATCGGGTGAATGCCTCCCCGCCCAAAAAGCCTTTTTCTGGGTGTTGATAGAGTACCTTTATCATATCGCCAAAGGCTTTCCCCACCCAACCTGCTTTAGGGAAATGACGTAGGGGAATCCGCGCCCCAATCAGAAATAGGACAAAATCCCCGTCTAACATTGCTGTGTGCCGTCCAGAAAAAACACTGTTTTTATCCGCCATGATACAATACCTTTATATTTTTGCCACCGATATAATTACAATACGTTGAATGATGCCGATTAGTTACAAAAAAGTGGCTTGAATGGGTATTGATAGCCTATTCGAATCGTCCTATACTGATATTTAACAATCTAATCAAGCAGGGGAGTCCGCGCAAGTGGGCTGAGAGGGTGTGTTTATGTCACACCGACCCTAGAACCTGATGCGGGTCATGCCGCCGTAGGAAGTGTTGAGCGAATCTCAGTGATTTTTCTGCACCCCTACACAGGGGTGTTTTTTATTCTGTGTGCGGTGGGCGCGATAGTTCACGCCCCGATAAGTGATAAAAGGAAAAATCCATGAAAAAAATTGTTGTTCTTGCTATTTTGCTATTAGGGGTATTCACCCTATCTGTGCAAGCACAGACCACCCTCAAAATTATCACCTATGATAGTTTTTATATCAGCGATGTGGTTATTGCCCAATTTGAGGCAGAAAATGAGGTCATCGTAGAAATTTTGCGCGTGGCAGATGCGGGTGTCATGGTCAATGAATCCATCCTCACCGCAGGCAATCCGTTGGGGGATGTGATGTATGGCGTGGATAACACTTTCCTCAGCCGTGCGTTAAACAATGAGATTTTTATCCCCTACGAATCACCCGCCTTAGCCGATGTGCCAGAGGAATTTCAGTTAGATGGTGAGCAATTCCGCGTAACCCCTGTGCAATATGGCGATGTGTGTCTCAATTTTGACACGGCATTATTTACATCAGAGACCGCCCCACAATCCCTAGCAGATTTGGCAGACCCACGCTTTGAGGGGCAATTGGTCGTGCAAAATCCGGCGAGTTCATCGCCAGGACTCGCTTTTTTATTAGCGACTATCGCCGTTTTTGGTGAAGAAGGCGATTATACCTATCTCGATTTTTGGTCAGACCTAAAAGATAACGATGTGCTGGCGGTGAGTGGCTGGTCAGAGGCGTATTATGGCGAATTTACCGTTGCGGGTGGCAATCGCCCGATTGTGGTAAGTTATGCCACTAGTCCACTTGCAGAAGTGTTTTATGGTGAGTTAGACCCAGAAAATCCGCCTACGGGAGCGATTGTTGCCGATGAAATGTGCTTCCGTCAAATTGAGTTTATAGGCATATTGGCAGGGACACCTAATGAAGAACTCGCGCAGAAATTCATTGATTTTGCTCTTAGCGCACCCTTCCAAGAGGATATTCCCCTCAATATGTGGGTATTGCCTGTGAATAGCACCGCCGAATTGCCAGAACTCTATGCCGATTATGCGACCACGCCAGAAAATCCGCTTACATTGGATTATGACCTCATCGAAGAAAATCGTGAGGCATGGTTGCAAGCATGGTCAGAGACGGTCTTGCGATGAACCGATTTTTGGGGGGCGCACGCTTAGTTTATATCATCCCGATTGCCTTTTTAGCGATATTTTTTATCTATCCGCTAGTGGCGATTTTCGATAGAAGCCTGCGCCCCGATGGGGTATGGCAATTAGACGGGTTTATCACCGTCTTTGCCAACTCCTATTATCGAGATACCTTGTGGTTTACGCTGTGGCAAGCCGTTATTTCCACTGCACTCACATTGGTGTTAGCGATTCCGAGTGCATTTGTGTTTGTGCGCTATCGGTTTCCGTTTAAATCGGCGCTGTTGGCATTTGCCACGTTGCCGTTTGTGTTGCCGACTGTGGTGGTTGCCACTGCATTTCGGGCATTACTCGATGAAAATGGCATCCTAAACCAAATTGCCATGAGCCTCTTTGCATTAGACCGCGCCCCTATCCAATTAGAACGGACATTGGCGCTAATTTTTCTCGCGCATGTGTTTTATAACTACCCGCTTGCCTTGCGGATGTTATATGGCTACTGGGCAAACCAAAGTGGTCGCATGGAAGAAGCCGCCCGTTTATTGGGCGCACACGGCTGGCGATTGTGGATAGAAATCCGCCTGCCTGCGTTGCGTCCGATGATATGGGCATCGGGGTTATTGGTGTTTATTTTCACCTTCACTAGCTTTGGGGTGATTTTGATATTAGGTGGGTTACGCTATGCGACCCTAGAGGTCGAAATTTATAACCAAGCGATGAACCTGTTCAATTTGCCGATGGCGGCAGTATTATCATTGCTTCAGATAGTCATTCTGCTAATGGCACTAAATCTTTATACTCGCCTACAAAGGAATATCGTCATCATCAGCCTGCAAGGGCAAGGGGCGGTAGCACGGAATCCGCGCACATGGGGAGAACGATTTTCTGTCATTGGGGTGATATGCCTCATGGCGGGGTTGCTATTTGCGCCGTTATTAGCGTTGGTGATGCAATCGTTCACAGATAGCAATGGCTTCACCACCCGTTTTTTTGCCGATTTGGGGCAAGTCGGGCGCGGGTCTGTGTTCAATGTCCCACCGCTAGAAGCAGTGAAAAATTCGGTGGTTTTTGGCTGTATAACCACTTTTTTTGCCGTGACATTAGGTGTCATGCTGGCATCCCTGCTCCATTCGCACAAAAAAAATCGGTTTTTGGGATGGCTAGACGCGCTGGTCATGCTCCCACTCGCCACAAGTGCCGTTACATTGGGATTTGGGTTTATTGTGGGATTTTCGACCCCACCTCTGGCATGGCGGTCTGAGTGGTGGCTGATTCCCATATCGCATACACTGGTCGCATTGCCGTTTGTCGTGCGAAGTGTGTTACCCGCCTTGCGTGCCATCCCCAAGCCGATTCATGAAGCGGGGATGATGTTGGGCGTGGGGCAATTTGGGCGTTGGTATAGGCTAGAATTGCCCCTCATCAGCAAGGGGATATTGGTGGGGGCGACATTCGCCTTCACGGTGAGTTTGGGCGAATTTGGGGCATCGCTGTTTTTGGTTCGCAGTGATATGCCGACCATCTCCATCGTGATTTTCCGATTTTTGGGACGGGCTGGCACATACGGTCAGGCACTCGCCATGAGTGTGCTTTTACTCATCGTGAGTGCCATCGCCTTTTTGCTATTAGAACGCTTGCGTGCGCGTGGGGTGGGGGAATTTTGACCCCCACCCGCTAATCGCTGTTATTGAACAGGCTAGGCGCGTTTTTGCGGACGGTTTCCTCACCCAATTTGCTCACCAATTGCTTGCGGAGTTTGGGTGTTTCTTCTGCCCATTTATTTTGCAATTGCTCTTTGCTAGAGGCACGCGCATCCCCCGCATGGGTCATGACACCCCCCGCCACCGCAGGGGCTTTGGTGATGACACGGGTCACAGCCACATGCCCGCAATTAGGACAAGCAGGGGCATTATCATTAAATCCGTGACGTGCGACAAAGCGATGGTCACAATTGGGACATTTATAATCGTAGGCAGGCATGGTTATTTACCTCATATTCGTATATTTTGATGATGTTTAGAGGGCGCAACTGTGTGCGCCCTTACATCTAGTGTAACCTAGTTGTGTAAAAAGAAGATTGATATTTTATTCGTCGGCGTGTAATTCCAACAAAATCGAATCGGCTTGGACGGCTTGCCCCACGTTGTAGCGAATCGCAGAGACCACACCATCGTATGGCGCGATAATGCGGTGTTCCATCTTCATCGCCTCCAAAATCATCAATACATCGCCTTGTTTGACGTGTTGACCTCCCTCCACTTGCACTTTTATCACCTGACCGGGCATGGGCGCACGCAATGACCCTTCTACACCACCATCTTTATTCGGGACGGGTAGCGGATTTTGCCAGTCTAGCCGATAGCTTTGCCCATCGGCATGAATCCACCAAACTGTTTCGTTTTGGGCGATAATCGTAAGGCTTTGGCGGTGTCCATCTACTACCACCGACCAATTATCACCATCACGCTTGGCGCTAATGACGTGCGTTTTATCGCCAATTTTTGCTAGATACCCATTTTTTTGTGGGGTGAGCAACACCGATACGGTGCTATCGCCATGTGTGAACGTGTGTTTGATGGGGCGATAGGCATTGTTGCGCCAATAGGTTGTCGTTTCTTGTTGGGCGAGTGTCGCCCCAATCCACACGCTAACGGGTGGGTGGGGTTCATCTGCCAATAATTCGGGATGTTGGTCAATAAATCCTGTGGTGATATTCCCTGCTACGTGGTCGGGATGGGTGATAATCCGCCGTAAAAAGTTGATATTATTCCGTAAACCGAGTAATTGTGTTTGCGCGAGGGCATAGTCGAGTTTGCGAATTGCCTCTGCGCGGTTCACCCCACAGGTGATAATTTTGGCAATCATCGGGTCATAATACGGGCTAATCGCATCACCAGAACGGATACCCGAATCCACGCGCAATCCGTCTAATTGTGGCACTTGCCACCGCAGAATATCGCCAATCACAGGCAAAAAGTCGTTGGCGGGGTCTTCTGCATATACACGGACTTCTATCGCATGACCGCGTGCTTGGGGATTAAGTGCAGATATATCGAAGCCTTCACCCGCCACTCGCAATTGCAATTCGACCAAATCCACCCCAAAAACCATCTCTGTGACGGGATGTTCGACTTGCAAACGGGTATTCATTTCCATGAAGTAATAATTTTTTTTGTCATCCAGTAAAAATTCGATTGTCCCCGCGCTGACATACCCCAATTGCTGACCAATGCTCACGGCGGTGGCGCAAATTTGGGCGCGTAGGGCATCATCAAGCGCGGTTGATGGGGTTTCTTCAACCACTTTTTGATGACGGCGTTGTATGCTACATTCACGTTCCCCAAAGACAATCACATTGCCATGTTTATCGCCAAAAATCTGAATTTCGATATGGCGCGGATTGGTGACATAGTGTTCTAGGATGAGAGTATCATCGCCAAAGGCTTGTTTTGCCTCACGGCGGGCGGTGGCGAGTGCCTCTGGCAATTCATCGGCAGAATTCACGCGGCGCATACCCTTACCACCGCCACCCGCCGATGCCTTGACCATAATGGGATAACCAATTTTTTCTGCGGCAGAAATTAGGGTGCTATCGGCTTGGTCACTTTCATTATAACCCGCCACCATCGGTACATCTTTGAGCATGAGTTTGGATTCGCGCTTTTTCCCCATTGCTTCAATAGCAGAGGGAGTTGGTCCAATGAAGATGAGACCTGCTTGAGCAACGGCATAGGCAAAACTAGCATTTTCTGCCAAAAATCCAAACCCCGGATGAATGGCTTGTGCGCCTGTTTGTTTGGCGACAGCAATCAGTTTTTCTGCCACCAAATAACTCTCATTGGCGGGGCTATTGCCGATATGCACGGCTTCATCTGCTAGTTCCACGGCGAGACTATCCGCATCGGCATCGGAATACACGGCAACGGTGCGAATCCCCATTTTTTGGCAGGTGCGGATAATCCGACAGGCAATTTCGCCACGATTGGCAATCAATAATTTGTGAATCATCGAATTTTCAGGCGCGGATACCCCTGCCTTTAGGCATGGGGAGGAGCGCCCTCTCTCCTTTCATATAATTGTAACCGTCTGATTTATGAATCGTTTTGAAAAAACGATAATTGATGCCCTGTATCGTGTCTGTGGTGGTTGTGATATTAAAACTGCCACTCGCACGAACAGCCACCTTACCGACATAAATACCCACTTTTTTGCCTGATGTGACCATCGCTTTAGCCATGTCACCCGTTTGAAATCCAAAATACACTTTTTTGCGTTGGCGTGTCGCACGCGGGAAACCATATTTGTCAGGCTTGGTCATTTGCCGATTACCCCTGCCAACTGCTTTTATGACTAATGGTTGATGATTGGGACTAACAAATACCGCTTGCCCACTTTCACCCACACACACAGCATCTAGCCAATGGGTTTTTGGGTAGTTTTGTATGGCACGATTATATTTTGTGCGACCACCTGTGCCAAGTTCAATCGGTAAACAAAAATTCTGCAACGTTTCATATAATTTCCAGCGAGTGGCATTGATAGCAGACGCATCTTTGAGAGGTGTTTTTGCCAATTGTTGCACATTCGGATGACCAAATTCGTCTGCGGTTTGGTTGCCTTTTTTCTGGTTGCATGGGTGACATGCAAGCGTTAAATTGCTCACACGATTAAACCCGCCTCGTGATTTTGGGATGATGTGTTCAATTTCGAGTGGCACATCTTTTGCACCACAATATACGCATTTCCGACCAAATTTTTCGAGTAGATATTCCTGCACCTCATAACCCCATAATTCGCCTTGTTGATACTCAACACCACTGATTTCGGGGTTGACCATCGCTTGTGTATCGAATTTGACCAATTCCAGCGCCAAATGTGTGACGGGTACATAGCGCATCAAGCGTTTCATCCATGTTGAAATGTTATATACACGGCTCATCAGTGACGGCGCAAGCCAACCATCGGGACGTTTGCGATTATCAAATCGTGCTTGGCGATACCGCAATTTGCGTGTTCTGCGTCCTCTACGTAATTGTCTACGACTTAATAACCCGTCACGAATATGTTGTCCACGATGGGTTAATTCGCCTGCCCACACACAACACAATCCCCGTTTGAATTCGGCGACAATCGCTATGCCTGTTGTTTGGCTACCGGGGTCTATCTTGACCTGAACGGGTTGTGTATCCCCACCTTCACCGTTTTTCAGGATAATCGTGAATGGATAACGACGAAAAACTGTCGCTTTCCCCGATTTTAATAACTGCCTAGCCCTTGCAGGATTGCAGGGCATCAATGGTTTTTTGTTTTTATCGAGTACAAATACACGTTGCATAAAATGAAAGCTACCTTTCGGTTCTCGCCTTACGGCGGTTATGGTCACCGCGTCAA